>JAEDKS010000211.1 GCA_016295665.1 Clostridia bacterium | reverse complement strand
TGGTCGATGACGGGAATGGTCTGCCCGGCCTCCAGCAGCTTGCCGCAGGCGGTGCAACGGATGTCGCCGGTGTAGCCTTCCTCGGTGCAGGTGGGTTCCTTGACATCCTGCGGCTCACCGGGAGTGTGGTCGAGCTTGTCTGTGTAGGTGCCGTGGGACAGCTGCGCGCCGCAGACCGTGCAGTACACGCTGCCGGTATAGCCCCGCCGGGCACAGCTGGCGGGCACCACGCCCTGCGCCGTGCCAGGGGTATGGGACAGCGCCGGCAGCTCCTCGCCGGGGGACAGCAGCTTGCCGCAGACCGCGCAGACCGTATCGCCGGTGTAGCCGGCAGCGGCACAGGTAGCCTCGCGGCTTCCCGTGATCACCGGCTCATGGGCTGCCAGGGGCAACTGCTCTCCGCGGGCAATAAGCCTGCCGCAAACGGTACAGTAGGTGGTGCCGGTGTAGCCCAGGTGGGTGCAGGTGGGCTCCAGCACGCCCCGGGGTTCACCGGGGGTATGGGGTAGCACGGGAACGGCTTCGCCCTGCTCCATCAGCGCGCCGCAGACGGTGCAGAGGACGTCACCGGTGTAGCCCTCCTCGGTGCAGGAGGCTTCCCTGATGCCGGAGCGCTCACCGGGGGTGTGCCCCAGCGGGGCCAGCACCTCACCGGTCTGGATGGTCTGCTTGCAGTCGGTGCAGAACACATCGCCGGAGTAGCCCTCTCCGGCGCAGGAGGCCGGAAGGTCATTCTGCAGCTCGGTGTGCTGATGGGCACAGCTGCAGCCTGTGAGCAGCAGCAGCGCGGCAAGCACCGCACACAGCAGGGCGGGACGGAATCTGCGCGGGATGTACATGGGCGGAACCTCCTTCGGTTAACGGCGGGACAGGGAACGGGAAATAGCGCCGGACACAGGGCCGGGGTCGGTCAGGTATGCGAAAAAAACGGGTCGTTGTAACACTGACTTCATCATAGCATGCTTTTTTGAAGGTGTCAAGGAAAAAGCCCTGCGAAAGCGCGTTTGCCGGTGGATTTTTCCGCCTGGTTGTGCTATCATACTGCGGATGGACAAGCACAGGGAGGTGCCTGTATGCAGCGTGATCTGACCCGGGGGCCGGTGATGCCCGCCATGCTCCGGTTTGCCCTGCCCATGATCGCGGGCAACCTGCTTCAGCAGGGCTACAACATCGCTGACACGTGGATTGTGGGCCGGTATCTGGGCAGCAACGCCCTGGCGGCGGTGGGCTCGGCGTTCACGCTGATGACGTTCCTGACCTCCATCCTGCTGGGGCTATGCATGGGCAGCGGCGCGGTGTTCTCCATCCGGTTCGGTCAGCGGGACGAAACGGGGCTGCGGGAGGCCGTGTCAGCGTCCTTTGCGCTGATTGCGGGGCTGACGTTGCTGCTGACGGCGCTGGCGTGGGGATCGCTGGACTGGGTGCGGGGCTTCCTGCGGGTGCCGGAGGCTGTGTGGCCCCTGCTGCGCACCTACCTGCGCATCGTGTATGCGGGCATTGTCGCCACGTTTCTGTACAACTTCGCCGCGTCGCTGCTGCGGGCGCTGGGGAACTCGGCGGCACCGCTCCTGTTTCTGGCGGTGTCGGCGGTGATGAACATCGGGCTGGACCTGTGGTTCGTGCTGGGGCTGAAGCGCGGGGTGGCAGGGGCCGCCGAGGCCACGGTCATCAGTCAGTACGTCTCCGGGGCGGGGATGATGGTCTGGGCGCTGCTGCGGTGTCCGCAGGCGCGGGTCTGGCAGACCCGGGTGCGCCCGGGGCGGGTGGCGGAGATCGCCCGGTACTCCGGGCTGACCTGCGTGCAGCAGAGCGTGATGAACCTGGGCATCCTGATGGTGCAGGGGCTGGTGAACAGCTTCGGGCCGGTGATGATGGCGGCCTTTGCCGCGGCGGTGAAGATCGACGCCTTCGCCTACATGCCCGTGCAGGACTTCGGCAACGCCTTCTCCACCTTCGTCGCGCAGAACCACGGCGCCGGGCAGCGTCAGCGCATCCGGCAGGGCGTGCGGGGCGCGGGGCTGGCGGCGCTGGGCTTCTGCCTGGTGGTCTCGGCGGTGGTGTGCGCGCTGGCGGAGCCGCTGATGGGCATCTTTGTCGATCCCGGGGAGACCGCCATCATCCGGGAGGGTGCCCGCTATCTGCGCATCGAGGGCGCCTGCTATGTGGGCATCGGGTGGCTGTTCCTGCTCTACGGGCTCTACCGGGCGCTGGAACGCCCCGGCATGAGCGTGGTGCTGACCGTCCTCTCCCTGGGCACCCGGGTGGCGCTGGCCTACCTGCTCTCCGGGGTGAAGGCCATCGGCGTCGTGGGCATCTGGTGGGCGGTGCCCATCGGCTGGGCGCTGGCGGACGCGGTGGGCATCGGGTACTACCTGCTGCGCCGGGAGCGGCTGCTTCCGAAAGCGGACGGCACCGCTCAGAATGCAGCAGCCTGTGGCAAAAATGCCGGAGATGTGCTATAATACCCCTCGGCACGACATAACGCAATCCGCCCCCGGGCCGGGGGCTTTGAAAGGGGTCTGACCAATGCGGGAGACTTTGACAGCGCTGCGCCGGGTGATGGCGCAGCATGGCGTGGACTGGTATCTGGTGCCCACGGACGATTTCCACTCCTCGGAGTACGTGGGGGATTACTTCAAGTGCCGGAAGTACGTGTCCGGCTTCACGGGCAGCGCCGGCACGCTGCTGGTGTCCGCCGACTGGGCGGGGCTGTGGACGGACGGGCGCTACTTCCTGCAGGCCGGGGCGCAGCTGGACGGCAGCGGCATTGAGCTGATGAAGATGGCGGAGCCGGGCGTGCCCACGCTGAACGCCTATCTGGAGGAGCACCTGAAGGGCGGTCGTCTGGGCTTTGACGGGCGCACCGTGAACGTGAAGCAGTACCGGGCGCTGCAGGCCGCAGCGAAGAAGAGCGGCGGCACGGTGGACGGCAGGATGGATCTGGTGGGCGAGATCTGGGCGGATCGCCCGGCGATGAGCGCGGCGCCCGCCTTTGAGCTGGACGTGCGCTACGCGGGCCGCACCCGCGCCGAGAAGCTGGCGGAGGTGCGCTCGGCGCTGGAGAAGGAAGGCGCCGACGTGCTGGTGCTGTCCAGCCTGATGGACATCTGCTGGCTGACGAACCTGCGCGGCGGGGACGTGGAATGCACGCCGGTGGTGCTGTCGTTCATGGCGGTGACCGCGCAGGACGCGGTGCTGTTCGTGAATGAGCGGGTGCTGTCCGAAGAAATCCGGGCACA
>JAEDKS010000038.1 GCA_016295665.1 Clostridia bacterium | reverse complement strand
GGCTTCCTCCATCCCCATCTGGCGGAGCATGCCCGCCAGCTTCTCCGAGTCATGGGCGTTCATCTGGCAGCCGTAGGTCACCACATAGTAGCGCTTCGGGCAGTTGGGCATCGCCCGTACCTCCAGCATATAGCGGCGCTGCTCCTCCAGCTGCTCCGGGGTCACGATCACCGGCTTGCGTTCAGCCATGCTGCTTCTCCTCTCTGGGTATCCGTCCCGTGCCGCCGCAGTGCATACAGGGCTGCGTCCAGTCGCTCAGAAGCGGCGCCCGGGTCTTTTTCCTCGTCATCTCCACCAGCCCCAGGCTGGTCAGGCCATGCACCACCGTCTTGACGCGATCCGCCGCGAAGGCCTCCCGCAGCGCCTGCAGCACCTGCTCCCGGTGGGCCTCCTCCTGCAGGTCGATCATGTCGATCAGGATGATGCCGCCCAGGTTCCGCAGCCGCGTCTGCCGGGCGATCTCCCTCGCCGCCTCCAGGTCCGTGCGCAGCATGGTCTGCTCCGCGTCCCGCCGCCCGGTGTTTTTGGCGGTGTTCACGTCAATCACCGTCATCGCCTCGCAGGGGTCGATGATCAGGTTGCCGCCGCTCTCCAGCCACACCCGGCGCTGCAGGGCCCGGTCGCGCTGCGCCCGCAGCCCCAGGCGCTCCATCAGGCCGGGGGCCTCCCGCCGCAGGGGCACGCCGGGCACATCAAGCGCCGGGTCGTCGGTGACGACGCACGTCACGCCCCGGGGCAGGTAGTCGTCCAGCAGCGCGTCCAGCAGCGTCCTCGGGCGGTGCAGCAGGCTCGGCGCCGGGGAGGTGGGCGCGGCGTGCCCGATGCGCTCCCAGGTCTGCCGCAGGCCGTCCAGCTCCTCGCGGATGGCCTCCTCCGGCGCGTCCAGCGCGGCCTGACGCATCACCAGACCGCACGCGCCCCCGGCCAGGGCCGCGCCCTGCTCCTTCAGCGCCCGGCGGTCATCCTCCTCCGTCACCCGGGCGGACACGCCGATGTAGCGGTTGCAGGGCATGAACAGCACATACTCGCCGCAGAGCGTCACGTCCCGGGTCAGGAACGCGCCCTTCGTGCCCTGCGCCTCCTTCTTCACCTGCACCAGCACCCGGTCGCCGGCCTGCAGCCGGGGCAGAAGCACCGAGCGGCTCTTTTCCTGCAGGGGCAGGAAGCCGTTCCGCTCCTGCCCGATGTCCACAAACGCCGCCTGCATCCCCGGCACCAGCCGCTCCACGCGGCCCAGGTACACCGCCTCGGCCCCCGCCGCCGCAGGCTCGTCCAGCAGGTACTCCACCAGCTGCCCGTCCTCTGTGACCGCGATTTCCCGGGGCGATGTGCCCTGCACATAGATCTCTCTCGTCATAGCGTCTCCAGCGGCACCAGCGCGCCCATTTCATTTCGGCCCAGCAGCGCGTTGCGCACCACCATCACCCGGGGCACCTCCACGCCGCAGTGGGCGCTCAGCGCCTTCACCAGCATGTCCGGCTTGCAGGACTCCTGCTCCGTCAGCGTCATGACCGCGTGCAGGCTGTCGCCCTCCATGGTCAGCTCGTGCAGCAGGGGGCGGATGTCACACGCCTTTTCGCCGCTCTTGGTCTTGCGCAGGGCCATGATGGTCTCCTGCCGCAGAAAGCCCGGAAGGCACGTGCGGAACGCTTCCGCCGCGGCCCCGTCCATAACCCGGATGGTGTAGTCCGCCGCCGCCACCATCGCCATCAGCGCGGGGTGACGATCCTCCAGCACCCGCGCCGACTGCAGCTGCATGTCCGGCGGCAGGGCCCGGTTCATGGCCTCCAGGAACGCCTCCGGCGTCACCGGCTCCTCCAAAGTCACGTCCATCAGCTCCCGCCTGCCCGACGCGCCCGTGGACAGCGCCGAGGCGAAGGTGACCAGAATATGCGGGTTGTACCCCTTGGAGTAGCTGACCGGCAGCCCGCTGCGCCGCAGCGCCCGCTGCATGGCCCGCTGGATGTCCAGATGACCGATGTGCCGCAGCCGCTCGCACTTCTCAAACACAGCCATCATCCGCAAAACTTGCACACCCCCTTGAATCGGTGCAGGCCGCAGCCGTTGCAGCCCTGACGGCAGTCCCGGGTCACGAGGCCCTGCTCCGCCTTCTCCTTCTCCCGCCACAGGAACTCCTTGCTGATGCCGCTGTCCACGAAGTCCCAGGGCAGAATCTCGTCCCGGCCCCGGCGGCGATGGGCGTAGAAGTCCGGGTCAACGCCGGTCTCCCGGAAGGCGTCCATCCACTTTTCAAAGGAGAACACCTCGCTCCAGCCGTCCAGGTAGCAGCCCTTCTCGAAGGCCCGCAGCAGCACCTTGCCCAGCCGCCTGTCGCCCCGGGAGAAGCATGCCTCCAGGAAGGACAGGCCGGACTCATGATAGTTGAAGTTCACGCCCTTGATCTGGGCCATCTCCTGCCGCAGGTGAGCCTGCTTCTCCATGAGCATGGCCTGGGTGTCCTGGGGCTCCCACTGGAAGGGCGTGAAGGGCTTGGGCACGAAGGACGACGCCGAGCAGGTCACCCGCAGGCCCTTGGCCCGCTGACCCTTGGGCACCGAGAAGTACGCCGCCACCACCTTCCGGGCCAGATCGGCGATGCCGTCCAGATCCGCCGTGGTTTCCGTGGGCAGGCCGATCATGAAGTACAGCTTCACGCTGCTCCAGCCGTTCTCGAAGGCATCCCGGGTCTTTTCCATCAGGTCATCCTCGGTGACGCCCTTGTTGATCACGTCCCGCAGGCGCTGGGTGCCCGCCTCCGGCGCGAAGGTCAGGCTGGTCTTGCGCTCCTTCTGCGTCTCCGACAGGGACTCCTTCAGCACGCTGTCCAGCCGCAGGGACGGCAGGGAGATGTGCACCCGCTCCTTCTCCAGATCCTTCATCAACTGACGGATCAGCTCCGGCAGGCAGGTGTAGTCGCCGGTGGACAGGCTCGACAGGCTGATCTCCTCATAGCCCGTGGACTTCTCCAGCGAATCCGCCAGCTCCACCAGCCGCTTCAGCCCGCGCTCCCGCACCGGGCGGTAGATCATGCCCGCCTGACAGAACCGGCAGCCCCGGGTGCAGCCGCGCATGACCTCCAGCATGATGCGGTCATGGATGATCTCGGTGTAGGGCACCGGGATGTCCCTGGGATAGAAGGCGCTGTCCAGATCGGTGACGATGCACTTGAGCACCTTCTCCGGCGCCTCGGGGCAATTGGGCGTGAAGGAGGCGATGGTGCCGTCCTCGTGATAGGTCACGTCGTAGAGCGCGGGCACGTACACGCCCCGCAGCCCCGCCAGCTTCTTCAGGCACTCGATGCGGGGCGCGCCGCTCCGCTTCCAGTCCCGGATCACCTGGTTCAGCTCCAGCATGACCTCCTCGCCATCGCCGATCATGAACGCGTCGATGAAGTCCGCGAGGGGCTCCGGGTTGAACGCGCAGGGGCCGCCCGCCACCACGATGGGGTCATCCCGCTTGCGCTCCTCCCGCAGCAGGGGGATGCCGCCCAGCTTCAGCATGGCAAGGATGTTGGAATAGCTCATCTCGTACTGCAGGGTGAAGCCCACCACCTCGAAGTCGCACAGCGGCGTGCGGCTCTCCAGCGAGAACAGCGGCACCTGCTCCTGCTCCATCAGGGCCTTCATGTCAATCCACGGCATGCACACCCGCTCGCAGGTGGACCAGGGCTGGTCGTTGATGAGCGCGTAGAGAATCTTCATGCCCAGGTGGGACATGGCCACCTCGTAGGTGTCCGGGAAGCAGAACGCGAAGTGCAATTCCGCCTCCTCCCAGGGCTTGATGGCGGTGTTCATCTCTCCGCCCGTATAGCGGGAGGCCTTCTGGACCTTCTCCAGCATGGCCTCGATCTTTCCGGCGTTGACGTTCAAAAAAAGCGCCTCCTTAACAAGCGGATCATTTCACAATCCACCAGGGTATATCCTATCATTTTGGCGAAGGATGGTCAACCGATTCCGAACGTTTTTTTCTTCCAGCGCCCCGCCCGCCGCTCACCGGGACAGGGGCAGCAGCAGCGTGTTGCTGTCCTGCTCCGGGTGGAGCAGCATGGCGTGCAGATAGGCCGTGGTGGGGTACTCGGGCAGGTAGCTGTCCCACAGCGCCAGCTCCGATGTGTCCAGCCCCGTCAGCGGCCTGCCCGCGAAGTACGGCGCGTTCAGCCGCAGGAACAGCGCCTGCATGGCCTGTCTGTCCTCGTCCGGAAGCGCCCAGCCCGCCATCCGCTTCGTCAGCCGGGTGCGGTTGCACAGGTCGAAGAAGTCCCGGGCGTAGCGGTCAAAGTCCAACAGGTTTGCGTCCTCCACCACGTTTTCCGCCGCCCACGCGGACACGTCCACCGGATGGGTCTCGTAGCGGATGGCATCCTCCCCCACCGTCACGATGCCGTACTGCAGGGGCCACACCGACAGCGACGAGGCCGCGATGTCCGTCAGGCCGTTGCTCCGGGCGATGTGCTGGATGTGCAGGTGACCGCTCAGGTGCAGCGGCACGCCGTAGCGCTCCCACTGCCTGCGCAGCATCAGCGCGTAGCCGATGACGTAGTCCGTGGTGAACTGCTCGTTGTGCTCCAGCAGGTTCTGGTGGCTGATGCCGATGACCAGATCGCCCGCCGCCTGCGCCTCCTGCAGCTGTGCCTCCGTCCAGTCCAGCAGCGCACGGGTCAGGCTGCCGGCCATCCCCTCCGCGTTCACGTCCACCAGCAGCAGCCGCACGCCGGGCACCACCTCCGCAGTGTAGCTCCAGGTGTCCGGATCCCGCGCCAGCGCCCCGTCATAGCCGCAGCGCCCGTACAGCGCCGCGAAGTCCTCCCCCGAGGTGCCCTCGACGATGACCGCGCCTGCCTCCGTGAAGCGGTAGGCGCCCTTCGCCAGATCATGGTTCCCCGGCAGCACGAACACGGAAATGCCCGCGTCCACCAGCTCCTCCAGCTGGGACGCCAGCTCCCGGTGGCTCTGCAGGGCGCCGTTCATGGTCAGGTCGCCCGACACCACCACCGCGTCCGGGCGAAGCGCCAGCATCTCCCCGATGAAGGCGCGCAGCAGCTGCGGGGTGTAGTGGGTGACCTTGCCGTCCCCCTCCCGCAGCAGGGTCATGAACGCCTCCCCGCCGTCTGTCAGCGTCGGGGACAGGTAGTGCAGGTCGGACAGATGCACGATGGTGCATCCCTCCGCGCAAGCCGCCCCCAGGGGCAGCAGCGCGGCAAGCAGCAGGCTCAGCAGCACACGCAGCGGCCTTCGCATGGAAAATCCCCCTCCTCCCATTGGGACGAAAAGCCCTGCCGGCTCTCACCGACAGGGCAGACCGCGTCCCTGGTCTTATTTTGCGTTCTTCACTTCCTGCCACAGGGCGTTCCAGATCACCTGCGCGGAGGCGTCCAGGTCGTGGTAGTACTCGCAGTTCGCCACGGTCTCCTCGGCGGGATTCATGACGCTGTTCTCCGTGTACTCCTCGCCCATCAGCTCGATGGCGGCGGTGTTCGGGGACGAATACCAGATGTACTCGCAGTTCATCTGCGCGATGTCGGGGCGGCACAGGAAGTCGATCAGCTTCTCGGCGTTCTCCTTGTTCTTCGCGCTCTGGGGAATCACCATGCAGTCCACCCAGATGTTGCTGCCCTCCCTGGGCACCGCGTAGGCCAGCTTGTCGTTCAGGTCGATGGAGTACTGCGCGTCGCCGGAGTACATCACCGCCAGCGCACCCTCACCGGCAACCATCTTGTCCTTGATCTCGTCCATCTGGTAGGCCTTCACCACGCCGGACTGCTTCTGGGCGATGAGCAGGTCCTTGGCGGCGTTGAGCTCCACAAAATTGTTCGAGTTCATGGAGTAGCCCAGATAGCGCAGCGCCAGGCCCAGGCCGTCGCGCAGGGAGTCCATCATGAACACGCTGTTCCTGTACTTCTCCTGATACTGCTCCTCAAAGAGGATGCCCCAGGACTCCACCGGATCGTCCACCAGCTCGGTGTTGTACAGGATGCCCAGGGTGCCCCACATGTAGGGCACGGAGTGGGCGTTGTTCGCATCGTAGGACGGGTTCTTCAGATTGTCGGCGATATACTGGAAGTTGGGGATGTTGTCATAGTTGATCTCCGCCAGCAGCCCCTTGTTCATCAGGCGCTCCACCATGTACTCCGAGGGGAACACCAGGTCAAACGCGCCGGGGTTGGCCTCCACCTGCACGATCATGTCCTCGTTCTGGGTGAAGCACATATAGTTCACATGGATGCCGGTTTCCTGCTCAAACAGCTCGAGCACGCTTTCGTCAATGTAGTCCTCCCAGTTGAACACATTGACCACCTCCTGCGCCATCGCCCCGGCGGGCAGCAGCAGGCACAGGGCCAAAAGAGCGGCGAGAATCCTTTTCATCAGTCGTTCCTCCTACCTTGTTTCTGAATAAGCTGTTATGCAAAGCGGCTTTCGCCGGATGCACCGATGGGGATGACCGGCGACCCGGTCAGTTGTTCTCCGCCGTGCGGTGATTCACGATCATCAGCAGCACCAGCAGCACCACGAACATCAGCGCGGACAGCGCGTAGTAGGTCGTGTCGATGCCGCGGCGGGTGGCGGAGTAGATCAGCGTGGACAGGTTCTGCACCAGAGGGCTGGTGGTGAAGTAGCTGACCGTGAAGTCGTCCAGGGACAGGGTGAAGGCCAGCATCGCGCCCGTCAGGATGCCCTGCTTGCACTCCGGGATGATGACGTGCAGCAGCGCGTACAGGGGCGTGGCGCCCAGATCCAGCGCCGCCTCGTAGGTGTGCTTGTTCATCTGCTTCAGCTTGGGCAGCACCGACAGAATCACGTAGGGCGTGTCGAAGGTGATGTGCGCCAGCAGCATGGTCAGGTAGCCGCGATCCACCTTTGTGAAGATGAACAGCAGCATCAGGGAGATGCCCGTCACGATGTCCGGCATGGTGTTGGGCAGGGTGGTCATGGTCATCATCAGCGCCTGGGGCCGCTTCTTCATGGCATGGATGCCGATGGCCGCCAGGGTGCCCAGGATGGTGGAGATCACCATCGCCAGCACCGCCACGGACAGCGTGACCTGCAGGGCGTTCATGATGGCGGTGTTCTGGAACAGGTCGATGTACGCCTGCACCGAGAAGCCCTCCCACTTCGCACGGCTCCGCCCCGCGTTGAAGGACTGCACGATCAAAACCACGATGGGCACGTAGAGGAAGATCAGCACCAGCGCCAGATAGAAGCGCTTGAAGAATTTCTTCATCATGCCAGTCCGCCTCCTTCCCCGTTCGGGTCAGCCTTGCGCAGAATCGACAGGGACACCAGAATCAGCACCATCATGATGAGGGACAGCGCGGAGCCGCCGTTCCAGTTGCCCTCGGTGAGGAACTTGGCCTCGATCAGGTCACCGAACATCATCGTGTTGCCGCCGCCCAGCATTCGCGGAATGAAGAACGTGGTGACCGAGGGCATGAACACCATGGTGATGCCCGAGATCACCCCCGGCAGGGACAGCGGCACGGTGACCCGGGTCAAGGTGCGCCACTCGTTGCAGCCCAGATCCTGCGCGGCCTCCGCCAGGCGCGGATCCTGCTTGGACAGGCTGGTGTAGATCGGGAACACCATGAAGGGCAGGAAGTTATACACCATGCCCAGCAGCACCGCGCCGGAGTTGTACATCAGCTGCACTCCGCCAAAGCCCAGGGCCCGCAGCAGGGAGTTGATGAGGCCGTTGTCCTCCAGCAGGCTCATCCAGGCGATGGTGCGCAGCAGGAAGTTCATCCACATGGGGATGATGAACAGCACCACCAGCGTGGCGCCCAGCTTCATCTGCCGGTCCGCCATGAACAGCGCCGCCGGATACCCCAGCGCCAGACAGATGACCGTGCACAGGAACGCCATCCACAGGCTGTACACCAGCGTGTCCACGCTGACCGTGCCCCGGGGAATGGCGGCGGCGTACTCCTCGCCCACCAGCTTCTTCATCTCGTAGTTGGAGTCCCAGAAGGAACGGAAGTTGTCCAGGGTGAAGGCGCCGGACGCGTCGGTGAAGGCATAGTAGCCAATCAGGATGACCGGCAGCACCGTGAACAGGATGATCCACAGCGCGTAGGGCGAGGCGAACAGGCTCCGCTTCACCCCATGGTTGCGCCGCACCGAAATGACGATCAGCCCCACGAACAGCGCCAGCCCCACGCCCATCAGCGCAAAGGCCCACCAGGGCAGCGTGACGTCAAACCGCATCAGGCATCCTCCTCCTTCGGCAGAGGCGTTTCCATGGGCTTCATGATATGGATGTTGAAGGGCACCACGGACAGGCCCACCCGGCTGCCCTGGGGCTGCATGGAGGTGGAATGCACCTTGAACACGGCCTCACCGCAGTCGATCATCATCTCATAGTGCACGCCCTTGAACAGCACGCTCTGGATGGTGCCCACCAGCTGGCCCACGTCCTCGCCCACCACCATGATGTCCTCCGGGCGGATGACCACGTCCACCGGCGCCCTCTCGCCGAAGCCGAAGTCCACGCACGGGAACTGGTGCCCCGCGAACTCCACCAGCTCGTCCCGCACCATCATGCCCCGCAGGATGTTGCTCTCGCCGATGAAGTCCGCCACGAAGGCGTTCGCGGGCTCGTCATAGATGCGCTTTGGGTCGCCGATCTGCAGGATGTGTCCGTCCCGCATCACGACGATGGTGTCGGACATAGTCAGCGCCTCCTCCTGGTCGTGGGTCACGTACAGGAAGGTGATGCCCAGCCGCTGCTGCATGCTCTTCAGCTCCAGCTGCATCTCCTTGCGCAGCTTCAGATCCAGCGCGCCCAGGGGCTCGTCCAGGAGCAGCACCTCCGGCTCGTTGACCAGGCTGCGGGCGATGGCCACGCGCTGCTGCTGTCCGCCGGAGAGGGCGTCCACATGGCGCTTGCCGTAGCCCTTCAGGTTGACCAGCTCCAGCATGGCATCCACGCGCTTGTCGATCTCGCCCCGGCTCATCTTCTTCAGCTTCAGGCCGAAGGCGATGTTGTCATGCACGTTCAGGTGGGGGAACAGCGCGTACTTCTGGAACACCGTGTTCACCCGGCGCTTGTAGGGCGGCAGCGCGCTGATCTCCTTGCCCTCAAAGAGCAATTCGCCGGTGGTGGGCGTCTCAAAGCCGCCGATGATGCGCAGCGTCGTGGTCTTGCCGCAGCCCGACGGTCCCAGCAGCGTCACAAACTCCTTCCGGCGGATGTACAGGTTGATGTCGTCCAGCACGGTCACGCCGTCGTATTCCTTGGAGATATGCTTCAGATCAATCAGATGCTCTTGCTCCACCATGGCTCACTCGCTCCTCCTGTCGCCTTGCGGCGGGATTGGGTTCCTGCTCAAAAGCTGGGCGGCGTGGATACCCACAGCACCCGCGCCCGGGATTTTCCGGCATTCTTCAGGTAGTGGGGCTCCCGGGGATGGATGCAGAAGGAGCACCCCGTCTTGACCCGGGTTTTCTTCTCCCCCATCACCAGATACACGCTGCCCGAGAGCACATAGCCGAATTCCTCCCCCTCCGAGGGCGGCAGCGGACTGCTCTCCCCGCCCTCGCCGATGTCCATGAGAATCGGCTCCATCTCGTTTTTCTGCGCGTCCGGAATCAGCCAGGTGACCGAGCCGCGCAGCTGCTCCTCGTCCACCTTCTCGAACATATCCTGCGGGGTAAAGACGATCTTCTCATCGCTCTTGTCGTTAAAGAACGACGCCAGCGACACCCCCAGGCACTCCAGCATATCCGTCAGCGTGGCTATGGAGGGCGAGGCCAGATTGCGCTCCACCTGGCTGATGAAGCCCTTGCTCAGCTCACACCGGTCCGCCATCTCCTCCTGCGTCAGCCCGCGCTGCTGCCGCAGCTGCCGCAGCTTCTCGCCGATATCCATCGGATCTGCGCCTCCTTCACTGCACGCTCCGTCCCGCATGGTTTAGGAATGCTAAACCGCCGGCCGCTGTCCCGGGTTTAGTTTTTCTAAACCTCCGGGCGAGGTTGCGGGTTTAGTGATTCTAAACCAGAAAACGAGATACATTTAACCACAGATCGGCCCCCTTGTCAATGGCTTTTTCATACATTTTACGTGCTTTTTTCCGCAAAATCCTCTGCGCGGCGCCGCCCCATGGACACCGCCGCACATTTTTCCGCCCGGAAATTTGTCTTTTTTCCAAATTGGTGCTTGACAAGTCTGCTTTTCTTCGCTATAATCATATTCGTTGCGGATGACCGACGCAATCATGGAGAGTTGGCTGAGTGGTCTAAGGCGCACGACTGGAAATCGTGTGTGGGCTTATACCCCACCTAGGGTTCAAATCCCTAACTCTCCGCCAAACATCCGATGGGATTACAGCAATCCTGTCGGATGTTTTTTGCAGTATCTGACGCCAAATCATGACGTTCCGCCATTTTTCCGTCATTTTTCTTGACTTTCCAGGATGAACAACCTGGTGGACGAGGAGTACGCCGGCGCGAAGAGCATTCACGCCGCCTGCGCCGACCTCTCGCCCCGCCGGATTCGTGAGCGGATCGTCCTTGCCGGGGCCGATCCCTTCATCATCGATGGCTCCCTGGAGGACAACTTCTTCGGCCACCCCCGCCCCAAGGACGACGGACTCGGCGCGCTGGCAGACCGGGCCGTCCTGAAGGACGGCGACAACCTCTCCTCCGGACAGAAGAAGCGGCTGCAGCTTCAGCGCTGCTTTGCCCTGCAGGGGATGTCTGCCTGCTCGACGAGCCCTTCAACTTCGTGGATTCGGACGCGAAGGAGAGCCTCTGGCAGACCATTCAGGAGCGCTTCCGGAACAGCACCCTGCTCATCGTCTCCCACGACGTGCTGCCCTGGTCAGCCTTCGATCGTGTGCTGCGCCTGACCGAAAACGGGCTGGAGCAGCACAGCCCCGGGCCCGACGCGGGCGTCCGGAGGGGTACATAAAAAAAGGGGCTTCGACCCCTTTTTTCGTGCTTCCCGCATCCCCCTGCCGCTCACGCCTCCAGCTGCGTGAAGGCGGCGGGCTCCCGGGGAGAGCGCCCGTAGTCCCAGGTGTGGGGCATGCGCAGCGCCAGCTCCGCGTGGCACAGGGCGATGCCCAGGTCAAGCTGCGTCCGCTCGGCGCAGTCCACCGCAAAGCAGCCGTTCTCCCAGGAGAGCATCCAGGGCTGCAGGTTCATGGCGGAGGGAGCCACCCGCACCAGCTCCGCAGCCCGGCGGCAGCTGTCCGGCCAGGCGGCGGGATCGCTGGTGCAGATGCTCTCCAGCGCCTTGCGCCGCCGGGTCTGGGGCGCGGGATCCCGGGGCCAGCCCAGCGCGATGATGCCCAGCACCTGCTCCCGCAGCTGCAGCGGCACATTCAGCAGCTTCCGCCGGTAGCTGCCCGTGATCCAGCAGGTCGCCATGCCCATCGCCGTGGCCTCCAGACAGAGGCTCTCGCCCAGGATGCCCGCATGGATGCGGCTGCGCAGGATGCCCGAATCCGTCACCACCGCCGCCACCGCAGTGCAGCCGCTGACCCGGTTCATGCTCAGCAGCGTGCCCGAAAACAGCGCCTCGTCCACCCGAAGCAGCACCAGACGCGCCCCCGGCAGACCGTAGCGCTGCGCCGCGTAGGACAGCGCCGCCCAGTCCTCCAGCGACAGCGGCCTGCCGTAGCTCCGGCAGGACCAGCGCTCCTCCGCCGCCTTCTCCAGCCGCGTGCGCCCGCTGTCCGTATAAAGCCGCTCAAGCCCGATCATCTTCACCCTCCACCGGCGTGACCCGGATGCCCGACAGCACCTCGCCCACCTTCTCCCGGATAACCAGCTCCGCCATGTCATCCGCCGGCGTCGCGTCCTGGTTGATGAGCACCAGATGCCGCCCCCGGAAGTCGTACAGCAGCCCCGCCGCCGGATATACCGTCAGGCTCGTGCCCGCCACGATCAGCGTGTCCGCCCGGCGGATGGCATGCACCGCACCGCTGACCACATCATCGTCCAGGCCCTCCTCGTAGAGCACCACGTCCGGCTTCACGATGCCGCCACAGGCGCACTTCGGCACCGGATGCGGATCGTCCCGGATGAACTCGGGCGTGTACGCCCTGCCGCACCGCATGCACCGGTTCCGCCAGATGCTGCCGTGCAGCTCGTACACCCGGCGGCTCCCCGCCTTCTGGTGCAGACCGTCGATGTTCTGCGTCACCACGGCGCTCAGCCGGCCCGCCGCCTCCAGCTCCGCCAGCTTCCGGTGCGCCGCGTTGGGCTCCGCCTCCAGGGGCAGCATCTTCTCCCGGTAGAAGCGGTAGAACTCTTCCGGGCGCTTCATGAAGAAGCTGTGGCTCAGAATCGTCTCCGGCGGAAAATCATACTTCTGATGATACAGCCCGTCCACGCCACGGAAGTCCGGAATGCCCGATTCCGTGGATACCCCCGCGCCGCCAAAGAACACGATGCGGCGGCTGTCGTCGATAATCTGCTGCAGCGTCATGCGCGCTTCCTCCCTGCTCCTTTACAGCTGATAGAGAGCCGTGAACTTCTGTGTCAGGTAATCCACATACACCTGCGGGTCGAACGCCCCGCCCAGGGCATCCCGCAGAATCTCCTGCGGCCTGAGCAGGCAGCCGTGACGGTGGATGCGCTCCCCCAGCCAGGCGTTCACGCCGCTCAGGTCACCCCGCTCCACCTGCGGCCACGGGTCAAACGACCGCTCCATGTTCCGCAGCATCTGCACCCCGTAGGCGCTGCCCAGCGCGTAGCTGGGGAAATAGCCGAAGGCACCGCCCGACCAGTGGGAATCCTGCAGAATGCCCTCCCGGTCGCAGGGCACCTCCACCCCCAGGCACGACCGGTACAGCTCGTTCCACGCCTCCGGCAGCTCCTGTACGGTTACGTCCCCGCGAAGCATGCGCTTCTCCAGCTCGTAGCGGATCAATACGTGCATGCCGTAGGTCAGCTCATCGGCCTCGGTTCTCTTCAGGGACGGGCGGGCATCGTTCACCGCGGCGTAGAGCATCTCCGGCGTCACGCCCCGCAGCTGCTCCGGGAAGCAGTCCCGCATCACCGGCAGCACCGCCCGGCAGAAGGGCAGGCTGCGCCCGATCAGGTTCTCATAGAGGCGGCTCTGGCTCTCGTGGATGCCCATGGTGGAGCCGCTCTCCAGACAGGTGAAGGACAGCGCCTCCGACACCCCCAGCTCATAGAGCGCGTGACCGCCCTCATGAATCACGCTGTACATGCCGGAGGCCACGTCGTGCTCGTAGTAGTGGGTGGTGATGCGCACATCCCACCGGCTGCAGCTGTCGGTGAAGGGATGCTCCGTCTCCGCGATGGCGCACCGGCTGCGGTCAATACCCATCATGTCCATCAGCCGGTCGGCAAACACCCGCTGCTGATGCACGGGAAAGGACTGGTGCAGGAAGTCCGTGCGCGGCGCCGGGCGCTCCTTCACCGCCAGAATGACCGGCGTCAGCTTCCGCCGCAGGAGGTCGAAGAACGGATCCAGCATCGCCATGCTGGTGCCCTTCTCATAGGTGTCCAGCAGCACGTCATAGGGCGCCCGGGTGTTGTCTTTGCGCTGGGCAAAGCGGCGCTGATAGTCGATCAGCCGCGCCAGGTAGGGTGCGAAGGCGGGATAATCGCTCTTTTCCTTGGCCTCATGCCACACGGCGTCCGCCTCCGTGCAGAGCCGCTCGAAGGCCACGTACTCCTCCATGGGAATGCGGGTCATGTCGTCCAGCTCTTCCTTCTGCTTCTCCGCCCGACGCAGCGTCACCGCGTCCACCTCGCCCGGGTGGGCAAGGATGGTCTCCAGCGCCTCCCGGTTCTCCCCGGTCACCGTCAGGCGGTACAGTTCCCCGCTCAGGTAGCCCATCGTGCGCTCACGCCCCCGCACCGACTGCCTGGGCGCGGCGGTGGCACCGTCCAAAAACAGAATCGTCCGGGCCTGACGATAGGCCTGCTGGGCCTCCTCAAAGGCGTTCAGCCTTTCAATCGCCTGCTGCAGCGTCATGTCGCATTGCTCCTTCTTCTCTTCCCTCGATTTGTTTCCATTGTAGCACATTCCCGGGCAAAAGAAAAGAGGGAACCGCAACATCGGGCTCCCCCCAGGCAAGCGGGGCCGCCCTGCCCGCTAAGGCAGAGCGGCCCCTTCCCATGTGCATGGGATATGTCCTTACTCGGTCACGATGGTCCAGGTGCTGTCGAAGCCGTGGGACACCGCGTCACCGGGGGTGACGGTGCCCATGTGCTCCACGTACTCGCCCAGCTGGGTGGGCACGGGGGCGCGGTCGGCGCCCAGGCAGGTGCTGGCGGTCCAGCAGCAGTCCGCCTCGCTCAGGCCGGTCACGTCATAGAAGCCGTAGCCGCCGGAGAGGCGATAGCTGTTCAGGGTCACGCGGATGGTGCCCTCCACGTCCAGCAGGTTCACGCCGCCGATGGTGGCAGCGGTGACGCGCTCACCCTGGGGCTTGGTCAGGTCGAAGGTGTAGTCGATGCCGTAGAAGGTGTCCACGCCATAGATGGACACATCGGGGCCCAGCACGGGCTGACCGTTCTCACCGATGGCGAGCATGTCCGCCACGGCGCTCATCCAGCCGTAGAGCTGCTCGGGCGTCATGTCCACGGCGCAGAGCAGGTTGTTGGAGTAGCGGTACAGCTTGCTCAGCTCCAGGGTGGAGATGGTGTCGCCGTCCTGCGGCACGAAGGACAGGGTGCGGTCGCTGGCGGTGCCGAACACGGCGGAGCCGATGGACACGGTCGCGCCCTCGATGCCCAGCTCCTCATAGCTCTGCCAGGAGCACCAGATCTGTCCCTTGTGCACGAAGTCCAGCAGCGCGGTCTGCTTCAGCACCAGGTCGGTGTTGGTCTTGCCCTGCGCCTGATCGGAGATGGCGCTCCAGCCGCCGTCAAACACGCCCAGCGGCGCGGAGGCCCAGGCATAGGTCTCGTCGTACCAGGGCTGCAGGGTTTCGGTCAGCGCCTCGTCCGCCGCATAGTAGGACAGGGGCAGCAGGTCGGAGGACACGATATAGCCCGCGTAGGCGCCGCTTTCGTCAAACTGCACGTCGAACACGGTCTTGGTCACGCTGGTGCCGCCGCCATTGACCATGAACAGGGGCTCGCCGTCGGCGTTCTCCACCAGCAGCACCTTCTGGCTGTGGTCATGACCATAGATGAACAGGTCCACGTTCCGGGAGGCCTTCGCCGCCGCCAGCGCCTGGGACTCCAGCAGGAAGCCCTCGGTGCCCACGCCGTCATCGGTGCCCATGCCGGAGTGCGCCGACACGATCACGATGTCCGCCAGGTCGTTGTCCTTCAGGTACGCCGCCCAGCGGTTGACCTCCTCCGCCAGGATGCCGTCGGGGTTGTCCAGGCTGGAGAACTGCAGGTTGGGATAGTTGGTCGCCAGGTCCCAGGTGTGGTTGGCGGCGTTGCTCAGGCCGATGATGCCCACGCGCACGCTCTTGCCGTCGGCAAAGGTGATGGTCTTGACGGTGCAGGGATCGTAGAAGCTCTCGCCCTCGGCAATGGCCTCGCCGCGGAAGTTCACGCCGTCCGCCAGCGCCACGATGTTGCCGCTGAGCACCGCGATACCGGCCTCATCCGCCAAGCGGGTCTGATGGTCGCGCTGCTCGGGGGTGAAGTTGAACTCATGGTTGCCCATGACCCACACGTCATAGCCGATGGCCTTCAGCGCGGTAATCATGGGGTTCTCCTCGTCGGCCTTGTAGTTGATGGCGTACTGGGCCACCAGGGTGCCCTGGATGGTATCGCCGTTGTCGATGACGATCACGCGATCCTCGAAGGCCTGACGCTCCCGGTCAACCACCGTCGCCACGCGCTCCATGCTGGTGGTCTCGTCCTTCTGGGTGGAGACGTTCTGCGCGGTGGAGCGACCGTGCATGTCGGTGGTGGACAGCACCGCGAGCTGATGGCTGTCCAGGTTCACCAGACGCCAGGTGGAGGTGATTTCGGGGCTGATCTCGCCATGCTGCCGGATGTACTCCGCCAGCAGGTTGCGGGCCTGACCCAGGTCCTCGCCCTGCACCATGTCGTACTGGGTGGAGTAGATGATGCGGCTCTCGTCGTTGGGCGTGAAGCTGCAGCCGTGGGCATTCAGGTACTTGATGTAGTCGCCGCCGCCGTTGTAGCGGTAGTTGTTGACCACCACGGTGAAGGTGTCATCATCCATGACCTCCTCGCCGTTGTAGGTCATGGAGGCGATGCGGCTGCCGGGCGCCGCGCTCATGTCGATGTCGTAGCTGAAGCCGTCGCCGTAGATCACGTCGTAGTAGGTCAGGCCGCCGTTCACCACCAGGCTGCCCTGCTCGTCGTAGCCCAGCTTGGACGCGGAGTACTCCAGCCAGGTGCGAACCTCCTTGCCGCTCATGGTGATCTGGTAGAACCAGTTCTCATAGCGGTACAGGCGGAACATGTCGCCCAGCACGATGTCGCCCTCGGAGATCAGGTTCGCCGCGTCGCCGCTGGTCAGGGGCGCGGTGATGGAGAGCTGGGCGGGGGTATCGTCGGTGGGATCGTCGGGGGTGTTGAAGCCGGTGCTGTCATACGCGCCCCAGATCTGCACCCGGTTCACCAGATCGACGAACGCGGAGGGGCCAAAGCCCAGGTCGGTGGCGGTGAAGTCGCCGGTGGCCTTGCCGATGGGCTGGAGCATGTAGTCGTTCCAGGCCGCCTGCTCATAGGGAGCCAGCAACGCCTCCAGCTCGGCGTCCACCGGGTACTCACGCATGTTGACGCACTCGGCCTCCACGGTCTTGGCGCCGGTGGCCTTGTCCACGGTCACCTTCGCCTGACCGATGACGTTGCACTTGGTGCTGGGCGAGACGACCGGCACCACAGCGCCCGCAGCGTTGGTGATCTCGGTGACGCCGTTGCGATGCTCATGACC
>JAEDKS010000037.1 GCA_016295665.1 Clostridia bacterium | reverse complement strand
AGCTGCAGCAGCTGCGCGGCGGCATCGGCACCGCCACCCAGGACGTGTTCCTCTTTTCGGACACGGTGGAGGGCAACGTGGCCTTCGGCAATCAGGCGCTGACGATGGAGGAGGTCAGGGACTTCACCCATCGGGCGGCGGCGGATGACTTTGTGGAGAAGCTCCCCGAGGGGTACGACACCATCATCGGCGAGCGCGGCGTGGGCCTGAGCGGCGGGCAGCGGCAGCGCATCGCCCTGGCCCGGGCGCTGGCGGTGAAGCCCAGCATCCTCGTCATGGATGATACCACCTCCGCCGTGGACATGGAGACCGAGCAGTTCATCCAGCAGCAGCTGCGCGAGCTGCCCTTCCCCTGCACCAAGTTCATCATCGCCCAGCGCATCTCCTCCATGCGGGACGCGGATCTGATCCTCGTGCTCCGGGACGGGCGCATCGTCGAGCGCGGCACCCATGAGGAGCTGGTGCGCCAGCATGGCTACTACTATCAGACCTACGCCCTGCAGAACGATCTGCCGGCTGAGGAGGTGGGCTGACATGGCACGCAACAGGTTCGATGTGGACGAAAAGCTGGAATCCCCCTTCCAATGGCGGCACCTCAAGCGGGCCGGGGCCTACATCGTCCGGCACCGGGCGCAGATGCTTGCGGCACTGCTCCTGTCCGCGCTGGCGAGCGTGGCCTCCCTGAGCATTCCGAAGATCACCGAATGGGTGCTGGATGTGGCGGTGCCCGCCAAGGACGTGGCGATGATCGGCAGGATGGCCCTGCTCTTTGTGGGCGTGATTCTGCTGAGCATCCTGTTCACCACCATCCGCTCCCGCATCATGGCCCATGTGAGCCAGGAAATCATCTACGACATCCGCCGGGATCTGTTTGCCCACCTGCAGCGCCTGCCCTTCAGCTACTACGACAGCCGCCCCGCGGGCAAGATTCTCGTGCGCGTCATCAACTACGTCAACTCCGTTTCGGACATTCTGTCCAACGGCATCATCAACATGATTCTGGAGATCATCAACCTGATCTTCATCGTGATCTTCATGTTCTCCACCAACGCACGGCTGTCCTGGGTGATTCTGGCGGGCCTGCCCGTGTTCCTGGCGGTGGTGGTGATGATCAAGCCCCGTCAGCGCCGGGCGTGGCAGACGCAGAGCAACAAGATGAGCAACTACAACGCCTACCTGGCCGAGTCCATTGACGGCGTGCACGTCAGTCAGCTGTTCGTCCGGCAGGAGGAGAACCTGCGCATCATGCGCCGCCTGGCGGAGGCCTGCCGCGCCGCCTGGATAAAGGCCGTCTATATCAGCAACACGGTCTGGCTCAGCAGCGAAACCATGACGCAGCTCGTGCTGACGATGCTCTACATCACCGGCGTGTACTGGATGGGCGGCGGCGAGATCGTCAGCTTCGGCGTGATCCTCGCCATGGGCCAGTACGTCAGCCGCTTCTGGCAGCCCATCACCAACCTGGCGAACATCTACAATTCCTTCGTCAACAACCTGGCCTACCTGGAGCGCATCTTTGAGACCATGGACGAACCCGTGGTGGTGGACGACGCCCCCGGTGCCCTGCCCCTGCCCGACATCACCGGCGAGGTGGACTTTGAGGACGTGACCTTCGGCTACGAGGAGGGCATCAGCGTGCTGGAGCACGTGAACCTCCACGTCCGTGCGGGGGAGAGCATCGCGCTGGTGGGCCCCACCGGCGCGGGCAAGAGCACCGTGGTCAACCTGCTGTGCCGCTTCTATACCCTCGGCGGCGGCAGGATTCTGCTCCACACAGAGGATGGCGGCATCCATGACATCAGCCAGGTGACGCTCCACAGCCTGCGCAGCCAGCTGGGCATCATGCTGCAGGACAGCTTCCTCTTCAGCGGCACGCTGATGGACAACATCCGCTACGGGCGGCTGGACGCCACCGACGCCGAGGTGCGGGAGGCCGCCCGGAAGGTGCGCGCCGATGCCTTCATCAGCAAGCTGCGCAACGGCTACCAGACCACCGTCAATGAGCGGGGCGGCAACCTGTCCCAGGGCCAGAAGCAGCTGGTGGCCTTCGCCCGCACCCTGCTGAGCGACCCGAGGATCCTCATTCTGGACGAGGCCACCTCCTCCATCGACACCCAGACCGAGAAGCTGCTGCAGGAGGGCATTCAGGAGATGCTCAAGGGCCGCACCAGCTTCATCATCGCCCACCGCCTGAGCACCATCAAGAACTGCGACCGGATTCTGTACATCGGCAACAAGGGCATTCTGGAGGCCGGAAGCCATGAGGAGCTGATGGCCAGGCGCGGCCTGTACTACCAGCTGTACACCACCCAGGCCCGGGAGCAGGGCGTGGCGGAGCCGTCCGGAGCTGCTCCGGAGGCCCGGGCGTAACCCGGCGACCTGTGCATCAACGAGACGGAAAAGGCATCCCTTCCACCGCACGGTAGAGGGGATGCCTTTGTGTCCGGAGCCGGTTTGAACCGGGCGGCGCTCAGTCCGCGGTCAGCAGCTGCAGGGAGCGCACGAGGGCGGACAGGGTCGCGGCGTCCACCCGGGGGGCGATAACGGCGTACAGAGCCTCCTCGCCCTGAACGTGCAGACGGATGGCGGAGGCGTTCTCCATGCGCACCGTCGCCATGCCGGCGACGGGGGTGCCGCTCTGGTCGGAGAGGGTGTAGTCCTCCCGGCCCAGCAGCGACAGGGCGCGGGCCGGGTAGATGGTGGTGGCGATCAGGGTGGTGCCGTCCGGGGCCTGATAGAGCAGCTCGGCGACGCGGGCGAAGCCGCCCTCAAAGGCCACGTCGCAGCTGGAGCCGCTCAGCAGCGTCAGCCCGCTGCCCGCGCTGGACAGCACCGCCACCGGGAAGGAGCGCAGGAGCGTATCCAGCTCCGCGTCCGAGGACACCATGACCGCCGGGGAGGCCGACAGCAGCGGCTGATCCGGGAGGGGGGACACCGCCTCGCTCTCCGGCGGCTGCGCCATGATGACCGATACATAGAACACCGCGATGAGCAGCAGCGCCAGCAGCATCGCGCTGACCCCTCCGATGATCCGCTGCAGCGGCGTTCGTTTCGTCTGGCTCATGGGCCTCGCCTCCGTTTTCCTTCGTTTTTCGGTATCCATGATAGCGGCTCGGACGGGAATTGTCAAGGCGGGGCGGCGAGTCGGGCCTACCGCCGCTTACGCGCCCGCCTCCAGCCGCTCCAGGAAGCGCAGCAGCAGCGGGAACCAGCCCGCCACATCCGGCTCCGTGCGCCCGGCGACGCCGCCCCAGGCGGTGGTCGCATCGCACAGGGACAGGCCGTGCCGACCGTGCTGGTACAGGTGCACCTCGGCGCTGACGCCGGCGCGGCGCAGGGCCAGGGCCAGCAGCAGCGAGTTCTCCACGGGCACGGACGCATCGTCCCAGGTGTGCCAGAGGAAGGTGGGCGGTGCGTCGGGGGTCACCAGATCCTCCACGGAGCAGGGCAGGTGGGCGGCGATGTCTCCGGTGCCGGTCAGGCACGCGAAGCTCCGCCGGTGCGCCACGCCCTCCTTCGCGGAGATGACCGGATAGCACAGCACCATGGCGTTGGGCCGCACCTGCTCCGGGGTCAGGCCCACGGGCGCCCACAGCGCCGCGTCCTGCCAGCAGGTGCCCACGCAGGCCGCCGCGTGCCCTCCGGCGGAGAAGCCCATGACCGCGATGCGCCCGGGGTCGGTGTGGTGCTCCGGGGCGTGGCTGCGCATCCAGGCCACCGCCGCGCCCACGTCCTGCACGGGCACGGGCCAGTGTGCCTCCGGGTCATGCCGGTAGGCCACCGTGCAGGCGTTGATGCCGTACGCCGCCAGCCGCAGCGCGATGGGCTCCGTCTCCCGGGCGGAGATGTGGCTGTAGCCGCCGCCTCCGCAGATCACCACCGCCGTCCGCAGCCCCGGGGCATCGTCTCCCGGGGGCACGTCCGCCGCGTAGACCTTCAGCTCGATTTCGCCGCCCGGAACGGGCAGCTGCACGCATTCGTACCGCATGATGCAATCCATCCTTTCGTTCAGGCATCCCCGGCCCCCGTAGCGGAAGGGGTCGGTCTCGGTGCCGGTGCCCCCGGTCAGGACGAGGGCGTTCAGGTCAACGGTCTGTGTCTCCAGCGTGGAGACGGCGGGTGAGGCGGTGCGCATCGCCAGCATCAGCGGCAGGGAGGCCGCCGCCGACCCGGTCTGCCGGGTCAGGGTCGCGAGCGTGCCCTTCAGCGCCGACACCTGATACAGCTGCTGCGTGCCGCCCTCCGGGGTGTACAGCACCCAGGGCTGCCCCTGCGCCGCGGCGTCCATCAGCGCCAGCCGGGTGTCGAAGCGCTCATGCAGCGACGCGAGGTGTGCTTCCGCCTCGCCCTTCCCGGGCACGGACCCGTACCAGGCCATCAGCCCGGCGGCCTCCGTCAGGGTCGCGTCGGGGTAGGCCGCCTCGCAGAGCCGGTAGATCAGCTCCTCGCACAGCGCCGCCCGCTCCGGCGCGTCCAGCATATCCCCCGCCGCCCGGTAGCCCGCCAGCGCCGCGGGAAAGTCCCCGGCCTCATAGCTCGCCGCAGCCTGCTCGTAGGTGGTGCGCAGGGCGGTGCTCAGGCGCTCTTCCAGCTTTTCCGCCCGGGCCGCGCTGTCCCCGAAGGTGCCCAGCGAACGGAACAGCGTCAGGGCCGTGTCCTCATCGCCGCGCTCTTCCGCCTCCAGCGCGTCCAGGTACGTCAGGTACCGCCCGGAGCTCTTGAAGGGGTGAAGGCTCTCCAGCGTCCGCCGGGCCAGGGCCGTGTCGCCCTCCGCCCAGGCCTCCAGCGCACCGGCGTACAGCGCGTACTCCGCCGCGTCCCGGTACTCGCCCAGCTGCGAGAAGTACGTCCGGGCTACGCCGTACTCCCCGGCGCCCAGGGTCAGCAGCGCGTGCTCGTAGAGCGTCCGGGGCGTGGCGTTCAGCACGCAGCCGGTGAGCAGCACCGTCGTCAGCGCCAGAATGACTGCCAGCAGTTTCCGTTTTCTCATGTCCGTGAACCTCCGCATAACAGAATGCGGCTTCACTATGCCCGGAAATCCGATTGCCGATACGGCCCCGCCGGTTTTTCGACCGGTGAATATTTCGCCGTTTTTCCGCTGTTTCCTGCTTGACAGACGGGTCGTCATCCCTTATAATGCGTAAACATAATCCGAAATAAAGGTTTACGCAAAAAGGAGCGATGTACGGATGAAGAACAGGTTCCCGATCAGGCAGCTGGTGATGTGCGCGCTGTTCGCGGCGCTGACGGCGGTCTGCGCCCAGATTCAGATTCCCATGTGGCCCGTGCCGGTGACGCTGCAGGTGCTGCCCATTCTGCTGTGCGCGGCGCTGATGGGCCCGCGCTATGCCACGCTGATGACCGTGGTGTATCTGCTGATGGGCCTGGTGGGCCTGCCGGTGTTCTCCGGCATGGGCGCTGGCCCCGGCAAGCTGTTCGGCACCACCGGCGGCTATCTGATCGGCTTTATCGCCTGCGCGTTCGTGGCGGCGCTGCTCATGGACAGGCTGGGCCGGAAGTGGTGGCAGCAGGTGATTGCCATGGCGGTGGGCGTGCTGGTGTGCTACGTCTTTGGCACGGCCTGGTTCATGCTGCTCAGCGGCAACGGCCTGTGGCAGAGCCTGATGTGGTGCGTGATTCCCTTCCTGCTGGGCGACGCGGTCAAGATCATCCTGGCGGCGCTGCTGTCGGTGCGGCTGTATGAGCCGATGAAGCGGGCGCTGAAGTGACGCGCAGGGACGCCGAAAGGGCTGCGGAACGAATCCCGCAGCCCTTTGTGCTGTCCGCTACCGCTTCGTCCAGGGCAGGCAGACCGACACGCCCTCCCGGAAGGCGCTGGGCGCCAGGCAGGGATTGGCCCGGAGCAGCGCACCCACGGACACGTCCAGCTGCAGCGCCAGGCTCTCCAGCGTTTCGCCGGCGGCGAGGGTGTAGGCGGCGTCCACCTGCGGCGCGTCCTCCCGGGGCAGACACAGCGTTTCACCGCCGTGCAGGTCGGTCAGATCCACGTCGGGATTGGCCTGACTCAGGGTGGTCAGGGGCAGGTCGCGCTCCAGCTGAATGTCGGTGACGGTCTCACCGGCGGCGACGGTGTAGCACTCCCCGTCCGGACACGCGTCGCAGGCCGGCTCGGCGGGGGCCTCAGCGGTCTCTGTGGTCTCTGTGGATTCGCCGGACTCGTCGGTCTCCGGCTCGCCGCCCGTGGCGGGGTGATCCAGCAGGTCGGCGGGCTCCTCGGGCCCCGGGGTTGCCTCGGGCGCGGTCTCCGCCGGGGTTTCGGGCGCCGGGGCGGGGGTGGGTGCCGCCTCCGGTGCGGTCTCCGAGGGGGGCTCGGGGGCCGGGGCGGGCGTGGGCACCGCTTCGGGCGCGGTCTCCGCCGGGGCTTCCGGGGCCGGCTCGGCGGCGGGCTCCTGCACGGCGTCATCCTCCTCCATGGGGATGCACAGCACGTCACCCACCATCAGCCGGGCCGGATTGATGCCGCTGTTGGCCTCCAGCAGATCGCGCAGCGGTACCCCCAGCCGGTGGGCGATGAGGTAGAAGCTGTCCCCCCGGCGGACGGTGTACTCATAGGCACAGATTTTGTTTTCGGCAGACTGGGTTACCCCCTTCATGGGCCTCGCTCCTTTCACACGGTCGTGTGAAATTGTATGCGGGGCCGGGCGAAACTTGCCCGGGCGGGGCGGATTTCCCGTTTGCGGGATCAACGGGCGACACTCAGATGCGGCGGATGCCGTCCGGGGGCTCGATGGTCATGAGCCCCATGCCGAAGCCCCGCCCGAAGCCGATGCCCCCGAGCAGGGTCTCCCGGAAGCGGCTCCCGTCCAGCACGGTGAGCAGCCCGTCGTACCACACCTGATGGAACAGCACGGCGCGCCCGGGCCGCCCCGGATGGAGCACCAGCAGCCCGCTGTGCAGCACGGTGGGGCAGTCGGCGGGGCAGGCGAAGCCGAAGCGCGCGGCGCGCTCCAGGAGCCAGTCGCGCCGGAGCGCGTCGGAGCGGAGGGTCAATTCCCGCAGGCGCTGATGCACCTGCGCCTCGGTGGCGGGCAGCGCCTCCACGCCGGCGCAGAGCCGGAACGCCCAGACGGTGCCCTCCTCGGCCTGCTCCAGCACCTCGTCGTAGTCCTGGGTCTCCCAGCTGGGGAAGGCGCCGGCGATGCCGCAGCGCTCGTGCAGCTCCAGCATGTCCGGGCGGCAGCGGCTGACCATGAGCAGGTAGGTGCGGTGCCGGATGGTGTCAAAGCGCCACAGGCACCGCTGCCCGGGGCTGCCCCCGGCGGCCTGCACCAGCGGATGGAGCGCGTCGGGCGCGGCAAGGAAATGCTGCGTCTCCGCCCGGTTCACATCCAGCGCCATGCGCGTCAGAAACATCCCTCGCCGCCTCCCTTCGTCAGCATCTTCTGCTTTCATCATAACCCCGCATGCGGTGGCGCGTCAAGCCCTTTTTTTGCGCCCGGAGGCGGCGGACGGGAAATTCCCTCTTGCCAAGCGCCCCAAAAACAGCTACAATAAAGGCAGACTATAACTGCCAAAGGAGGCTGACCCGATATGACGGTGAAGGAGATCCTGGATACCTCGAAGGTGAAGATGGGCAAGACGGCTGATATGTATCAGCGCGACATGGTGAGCCTGCGCGCGGGCCGCGCCAACCCCAAGGTGCTCGACAAGATCACGGTGGACTACTATGGCACCCCCACGCCCCTCAATCAGGTGGGCAACATCGCTTCGCCCGAGGCGCGCATCCTGACCATCTCGCCCTGGGAGTCCTCGATGATCAAGCCCATCGAGAAGGCCATTCAGCAGAGCGATCTGGGCATCAACCCCTCCAATGACGGCAAGATCATCCGCCTGGTGTTCCCCGAGCTGAACGAGGAGCGCCGCCGCGACCTGACCAAGGTGGTGCGCAAGGGTGCCGAGGACGCCAAGGTCGCCATCCGCGCCGTCCGCCGCGACGCCATTGAGCAGATCAAGAAGCTGAAGAAGAACTCCGAGATCACCGAGGACGATCAGCGCAAGGCCGAGGAGGATATGCAGAAGCTGACCGACAAGGCCATCAAGGACGTGGACGGCATCTGCGCCGCCAAGGAAAAGGAGATCATGGAGGTTTGAGCTGGACGGAGGTGCTCGGCATGCCGCTGGAGGCGGCGCTGGCGTATCTGTCGGAGCGCGGATGCGAGACGCCGCGGGTGGTGCGGACCAGCGCGCCCCGCGGCCCCCGGGACGACGGCACCTGGCGGGTTGTGCGCGCACGCCCCGGCGAGCTGATCGTCGGCGCCTTTCCGGACGGAGAGCCACAACGGGAAACCTGACATCTGCCGGCGGGCTCCTCTGGACGAATCAGACAGAGGGGCCCGCCGAACTTTACCGGGAGGAAAAAGCAGGAAATGCTGAAGAGGCTGTTTGACCGGAACCTGCGCACGGGAGGCGGGCGCCGCAAGGGCTATGAGCCCATGGCCCGTGCGGAGTTTGAGCGATTGCCGGGACATGTGGCGATCATCATGGACGGCAACGGGCGCTGGGCCAAGAAGAAGGGACTGGGCGTGGCGCAGGGCCACCGCCGGGGCACGGAGGCGCTGCGGGAGATCATCCGCCACACCAGTGACCTGGGTATCGGCGTGCTGTCCATCTACGCCTTCTCCACGGAGAACTGGTCGCGCTCCCCGGAGGAGGTGGCGGCGCTGATGCAGCTGGTGCTGGACTTCTTCGCCTCGGAGATCGACGAGCTGGAGGCCCGCAACGTACGCATCCGCATCCTCGGGGACAAGGGCGGCCTGCCCGCGGCCCAGCGGGAGGTGCTGCTGCAGGCGGAGGCCCGCACCGAGGGCAACACGGGGCTGCAGCTGAACATCGCCCTCAACTACGGCGGGCGGAACGAGCTGACCCGGGCCGCCCGGGAGATCGCCCGGGACGTGGCAGCGGGGGAGCTGTCCCCGGAGGCCATCACGGAGCAGACCGTGGCGGCGCACCTGTACACCCGGGGCCAGCCGGATGTGGATCTGCTCATCCGCACCAGCGGCGAAATGCGGCTGAGCAACTTCCTGCTCTGGCAGTGCGCCTATGCGGAGTTCCTGTTCCCCAGGACGCTCTGGCCCGACTTCGACGTGCGCTGCTACGACGAGGCGCTCAGCGCCTACGGCAGCCGGGAGCGGCGCTTCGGCGGACGGCTGGGCTGAGCGCGGGGCCGGCTACATAATCAGTTCATTTTCGGCGCATATACTGTAGGGGTCACAGACGAAGGAAGCCGGGCTTCCGGAGGAAAGGCGGTTGAACCATGACACAGAGGATTATCACGGGCTGCATTCTGTCCGCGGCGGCGATCATCATCCTTTGCTTCGGCGGGGTGGCGGTGGGGCTGGCGGCGATGCTGTGCATCTGCTTCGCGGTCCATGAAGAATACAAGGCCCTGTCCGTTGCCGGGCACAGGCCGGTGGCCTGGCCCACCTGGCTGGCGCTGGTGCTGAGCGTGCCGCTGACGGCCTGGCTGGGGGAGCGGGTGATCGTGGTCATTCTGGCGGTGTCCTGCCTGCTGACCATGACGCATATCATCTTCCGGCCTCAGCCCCGCCTGGAGGACGCGCTGATGAGCGTGCTGCCCCTGTTCTCGGTGCTGCTGCCGGGGCTGTGCATCGTGTTCCTGGCCTTCGTGCAGCCCATGGAGCTGCAGCGGGTGCTGCTGTTCCTGGTCATCACGGTGCCGGTGCTGGGCGATACCATGGCCTACTTCGTGGGCAGCGCCATCCGGGGCCCCAAGTTCTGCCCGGCGGTCAGCCCCAACAAGACCATCGCCGGTGCCCTTGGCGGCCTGGGCGGGTCGCTGCTGGCGGCGATTGTGGTGGGGCTGGTGGCCCATTCCCTGTGTGGCCCGGAGATTGCCGCGAAGCTGCCCCACTGGTGGACGTACCTGATCGTGGGCCTGCTGGGCGGCGCCGCCAGCCAGGTGGGCGACCTGTTCGCCTCGCTGGTCAAGCGCCACTGCGGCATCAAGGACTTCTCCAACCTGTTCCCGGGCCACGGCGGCATGCTCGACCGTCTGGACAGCATTCTGTTCATGGCGGTGGTGGTGTTCTGCGTGCGCATGATGGGCATGGGCCTGTGACGGCTCCCGGAACACGAATGATTCCACGCATCCCAAGGAGGCAAATGCCATGACGACCCTGTCCATCCTCGGCTCCACCGGCTCCATTGGCACCCAGGCGCTGTCGCTGGTGCGGCTGCACCCGGAGCGCTACCGGGTGGAGGCCCTGACTGCCAACCGGAACGCGTCGCTGCTCTTTGAGCAGGTGCGCGCCTTCCGCCCGCGCATGGCGGGCCTGGTGACGCCGGTGCCCCCGGAGGAGATTCCGGAGGACGTGCGCTTCTGCGAGTGGGTCATGGGCGAGGAGGCGCTGCGCGTCGCCGCCAGTCAGGTGCCCTGTGACGAGGTGCTCGTCAGCGTGGTGGGTATCGCCGGACTGCAGAGCGTGATGGACGCGCTGGCGGCGGGGCGGCAGGTGCTGCTGGCGAACAAGGAGGCGCTGGTGACGGGCGGTCATCTGGTGATGGACGCGGCCCGGCGCATTGGCAAGCCCATTCTGCCGGTGGACTCGGAGCACAGCGCCATCTTCCAGTGTCTGGAGGGGGCCCGGGGCAACGTGCCCACCCGGCTGTTGCTGACCGCCAGCGGCGGCCCGTTCCGCACCTGGAGCCGGGAGCGGATGCAGCACGCCACCCGCCAGCAGGCCCTGGCGCACCCCAACTGGGACATGGGCGCCAAGATCACCATCGACTCCGCCAGCATGTTCAACAAGGCGCTGGAGATCATGGAGGCGCGGTGGCTGTTCGACATGCCGCCGGAGAAGATTCAGGTGGTGGTGCATCCCCAGAGCATCGTCCACTCGGCGGTGGAGTTCCAGGACGGCGCGGTCATCGCGCAGCTGGGAGTGCCGGACATGCGGGTGCCCATTCAGTACGCCATGGCCTACCCGGAGCGGCTGCCCACGGGCGGCAGGGCGCTGGATCTGTTCGAGCTGGGGCAGCTGACATTCGAGCGCCCGGATCCGGAGCGCTTCCCGGCGCTGCGGCTGAGCGTGGCGTGCCTGAACGCCGGCGGCGCGGCCTGCACGGTGCTCAACGGCGCCAATGAGGCGGCGGTGGCATCGTTCCTGCGGGACGAGATTCCCTTCGGCGCCATCACGGCGCTGGTGGAGGGCGCACTGGAGAAGCTGGGGCCCATGCGTGCGGATACGCTGGAGGACATCTTTGAGGCTGACCGCCTGGCCCGCCGGGCGGTGGCGGAGCTGCTGCCCCGGGTCAGGGACGCGGCAGTGGACTGAGTAAGGAGCGCTATGTCGATTTTGTATGTGCTGATTGCCATCCTGCTGGTGGGCGTGCTCATCATCGTCCACGAGGCGGGACATTTCTGGGCCGCCCGGCTGACGGGCATCGAGGTGCAAGAGTTCGCGGTGGGCTTCGGGCCGAAGCTGGTGAGCTGGCAGAGCCGGAAGCACGGCACCCGCTTCTCCATCCGCGCCATTCCCATGGGCGGCTTCTGCGCCTTCTACGGCGAGGACGACGCGAAGGGCGAGCATCAGGACGATCCCCGCGCCTACCATCGGCAGCCCGTGTGGAAGCGGATGCTGACGGTGCTGATGGGCCCCGGCATGAACTTCATCCTGGCCTTTGTGGTCATGGTGCTGTTCTTCATGCTGGCGGGGGGCGCGGTGCCCGATGACGTGCCCAGCATGGTGCAGGTCGCCGCAGGAAGCCCGGCAGCGCAGGCGGGCATCGAGCCCGGGGACGTGATCGTCGAGGTGAACGGACAGAGCGTGCTGGACGGCACCACCGACACCCTGCTTGCGGCCATTGGCAGCTACCGGGCCGGGGATGCGCCCCTGCACCTGGTCATCGACCGGGGCGGCGAGACCGTGGAGACGGACGTGACACCCCTGTGGAACGAGCAGGAGGGCCGGTACCTGATGGGCGTGTCCATCGGCTACGCCTATACGCTGCAGCGCCTGTCCTTCCCTGTAGCGGTGCGGGCGAGCTGGGACAACTGCGTGTACGCCAGCACGATGATCCTGCGGCTGCTCAAGCAGCTGGTGACCACCGGCGAGGGGCTGGAGAACACCTCCGGCATCGTGGGCGCGGTCAGCGCTGTGTCGCAGCAGGTGCGGACGGGCGGCTTTGAGGCCTTCGTCAACGCGCTGGTGATGCTGTCCATCAACCTGGGCGTCATGAACCTGCTGCCCATACCGGGGCTGGATGGCTCCCGGTTCCTGTTCCAGCTGCTGGAGGCCATCCGGCGCAAGCCCGTGAAGCCGGAGCGGGAGGCGCTGGTGCATCTGATCGGCATGGTGTTCCTGTTCGGGGTGATGATCTTCTTCACCTGGCGGGACGTGCTGAACCTGCTGAGATGACGCCCGCGCTGCGAATGGGACGAATCCGCCCCGGCGCCGCCGAAGCATGGGCCCGGGAGAAGCGGCTGATCGGCCTGGGGCTGGAAACCCAGGACATCAACCTGCCCGCCTGCCGCTTCTACGCCCGCATGGGCATGGTGCTGGGCGGCGCGAACGGCATGGTGAACCGGGGCTTCCCGGAGGCCAAAGGCGAAACGGCCCTGTACTGGTACCTGCCCTTCTGAGGGGGACGAGCGTGCCCATCCCCTCAACACATCGGACAAACGCGGAGGAAAAGACCATGGCAAAGACCCGTCCCGTGACCCTGGGCTCCCTGACCCTTGGCGGGGGGAACCCCATCTGGGTGCAGTCCATGACGAACACCCCCACCGAGGACGCGGCCCGCACCGGCGCGCAGATCAGGGCGCTGGCGGAGGCCGGCTGCGACATCGTGCGGGTGAGCGTGTACAACGAGGCGTGTGCCCGGGCGGTGCGGCAGCTGGTGGACGAATCCCCGGTGCCGCTGGTGGCGGACATCCACTTCGACCATCACCTGGCGATTCTCTCGGCGGAGAACGGCATCAGCAAGCTGCGCCTCAACCCCGGCAACGTGGGCGGTGAGGCCAACGTGCGGGCAGTGGCGGACTGCGCCCGGGCCCATCATATCCCGATCCGTATCGGCGTGAACAGCGGCTCGGTGGAGAAGGACATCCTGCGGAAGTACGGCGGGGTGACGGCGGAGGGGCTGGTGGAGTCGGCGCTGAACCATGCGCGGATGCTGGAGCGGGCCGGGTTTGAGGACATCGTGCTGAGCATGAAGGCCAGCGACGTGCGCCTGACCATCGACACCTACGAGCTGGCGGCGCAGCGCTGCGATTACCCGCTGCACGTGGGCGTGACCGAGGCGGGGCTGCCCGGACAGGGCACCATCAAGAGCGCCATCGGCATCGGCGCGCTGCTGGCGCGGGGCATCGGCGACACGATCCGCGTCAGCCTCTCCGGCGACCCGCTGCCCGAGGCCAGGGCCGCCTGGGACATTCTGGAGGCCCTGGGCGTGCGCCGGCGGCACGGTGTGCAGCTGATCGCGTGCCCCACCTGCGGACGCACCCGCATCGACGTGCCCGGCATCGCCCGGCGCGTGGAGGAGGAGCTGCGGGACATCACCGTGCCGCTGACGGTGGCGGTGATGGGCTGCGTGGTCAACGGCCCCGGCGAGGCCCGGGAGGCCGACGTGGGCATGGCGGGCGGCGACGGCGTGGGCGCCCTGTTCGTGAAGGGCGAGCCGCCGGTGAAGGTGGAGGGCGACCTGGCGGGTGCCCTCATCGCCCGGGTGCGCGAGATCGCGGCCCGGCGCATGGCGGAGGGGCAGTGACCCCCCCGCATCCTGTACAAAAGAAGCACGGACAGAGACGGGACGAGCACAAAAGGAAGGTGATGCACCGTGAGCTATCAGGATCTGATGGAACAGATTTACCGGGAGCTGCCCGCCCTGCGGGATCAGCTGAAATCGCCCCATGTGGTCTACATGAGGTCGCAGGACAAGGTGTACATCACCTTTGAGAGCATGGTGCTGGTGGAGGAGGACACGTTCCTGAAAATGGAGCGGCTTCTCCGCCGGCTTTTTCCGCAGAAGCCGCTGGCGCTGCGGGTGGTCAGCCCGGGGCTCGGTGAGGACTTTCTGCAGAACATCGGGCAGTACAAGGCCGTGCTGACCGACTTCCTGAAGCGCAACTACCCCGCCGCCTCGCCCTGGATGAAGGACATCGACTGGCGGGTCAGCGGCAGCCGCATCACCCTGACCTTCCCGGACAGCTTCTCGCTGGCGTTCATGAGCCGGCAGAACGTGGGGGCCCGGCTGCGGCAGGCGGTGATGGACATCTTCGCCGTGGACGTGCAGGTGGAGCTGACCGTGTCCGGCGATCAGGAGAAGCGGCTGCAGCAGCTGCGGGAGGCCCATGCGCAGGAGCAGGCGCAGCGGGCGACCGCCCGGTCGCAGGCGGAGGCGCCATCGGCACCGGAAAAGCCGAAGGAGCCGAAGGAGCGCCGCGCCCCCGCCGCGCCCCGGGAGCGGCGCGCCGCCGTGCCGCCAAAGCCGAAGAATCCCCTGATTCCCGAGATGACCGACCACGCCCTGGGCAAGGCGATTTTGGGCCGCGCCATCGCCGACCGCCCCATCGAGATGAAGGAGCTGGCGGCGGACGCCGGGCTGGTGGTGGTGCAGGGCGACATCTTCAAGGTGGAGACCAAGGAGCTCAAGGGCGGCGAGATGCTGCTGCTGACCTTCGCGGTGACGGACTACACCTCCTCCATCCTCTGCAAGACCTTCCTGCGGTACCGCCGGAACCAGTTCGGGCGCCGCAAGGACGCGGACGACGCGCCGCCGCCTCCGCCCATCACCGACGAGGAGCGCAAGGCGGTCATGGACAAGGTGTCGCAGGTCAAGGTGGGCATGAACGTGAAGCTCCGGGGCGAGTGCATGTACGACAACTTTGCCCGGGAGCTGTCCATTTCCGTGCGCGACCTGGTGCCCATGGAGAAGATCGAGCGGGAGGACACGGCGGAGGAGAAGCGGGTGGAGCTGCACATGCACACCAACATGTCCAACATGGACGCCATGACCCCTGCGGCGGATCTCATCGCCCGGGCCATCAAGTGGGGGCATCCGGCGGTGGCGATCACCGACCACGGCGTGCTGCAGTCCTTCCCGGCGGCGTTCAAGGCCGCGAAGGGGAAGATCAAGCTGATTCCCGGATGCGAGGGCTACCTGATCGACGAGACCGAGATCGTGGAGGGTGCTACCGACCGGGCGCTGACCGAGGAGATCGTGGTGCTGGACTTCGAGGCCACGGGATTGAACACCAACACCGCCCGCATCATCGAGATCGGCGCGGTGAAGCTGGTGGGCGGCACCATCGCGGACTCCATGTCGCTGATGGTGAACCCCAAGGAGCCGCTGAAGGCCCGCATCACCGAGATCACCGGCATCAACGACACCATGCTGGCGGACAAGGAGACCGCCGAGACCGCCCTGCCCAAGCTGATGGCCTTCATCGGCGACGCGCCCATCGCGGCCCACAACGCCGCCTATGACGCGTCCCTGCTGCGGGCGGAGCTCAAGCGCCTGGGCATCGCCTGGGAGGCCCCGGTGCTGGACACCCTGACCTTCTCCCGGAAGCTGTACCCGAACCTCAAGAGCCACAAGCTGGGCGCGGTGTGCAAGAGCCTGGGCGTCAGCCTGAAGAACGCGCACCGGGCTGTGCATGACGCTCTCGCCACGGCCCAGGTGCTCGACCGCATGATTAAAGAGGCCGGGGAGCGGGGCATCACCACGCTCCGGGAGCTCAACGACGCCCTGCGCGGCGGCGCCATCGGCGAGAGCTTCCATATCATTCTGCTGGCCAAATCCCAGGAGGGGCTGGTGCACCTCAATCAGCTGGTCACCATCAGCCATCTGGACTACTTCCGCCGCCGTCCCCACATGCCCCGCGTCGAGATTCAGAAGCACCGGGGCGGCCTCATCGTGGGCAGCGCCTGCGAGGCCGGCGAGCTGTTCCGCGCCGTGGTGGCGGGGGAGAGCTGGGACAAGCTGCGGAAAATGGCCCGGTTCTACGACTATCTGGAGATTCAGCCCATCGGCAACAACGCCTTCATGCTCCGGGACGGGCAGGCGAAGGACGAGGAGGAGCTGCGCAGCTTCAACCGCACCATCGTGAAGCTGGGCGAGGAGCTGGGCATTCCCGTGGTCGCCACGGGCGACGTGCACTTCCTCGATCCCCACAACGCCATCAACCGCGCCATCATTCAGGCGGGCATGGGCTACGACGACTGCGACAGGCAGCCGCCCCTGTACTTCAAGACCACCGACGAGATGCTGGAGGAGTTCAGCTATCTGGGGGAGGAGAAGGCCTACGAGGTGGTGGTGACCAACCCGCAGAAGATCGCCGCGCAGGTGGAGGAGCTGCGGCTGTTCCCCAAGCACCCCACCGGCGCCGACACCTTCCAGCCCGTGTGGGAGGACGCGGCGGACGACATTCAGAACATGACCTGGGCCACCGCGAAGGAGATGTACGGCGAGGAGCTGCCCGAGATCGTGGTGAAGCGCCTGGAGAAGGAGCTGAAGTCCATCGTGGGCTTCGGCTACTGCACGCTGTACAGCATCGCCCAGAAGCTGGTGAGCAAGTCCGAGTCCGACGGCTACCTGGTGGGCAGCCGTGGCAGCGTGGGCTCCAGCCTGGTGGCGCGCATGTGCGGCATCACCGAGGTGAACGCCCTGCCGCCCCATTACCGCTGCACCCACTGCCGCAAGGGCTTCTTCGACGTGGACAAGTCCCTGTATCAGGTGGGTGTCGATTTGCCGGACAAGGACTGTCCCCTGTGCGGTCGGCCCCTGAGCAAGGACGGCTTCGACATTCCCTTCGAGGTGTTCCTGGGCTTCAAGGGCGACAAGGTGCCCGATATCGACCTGAACT
>JAEDKS010000210.1 GCA_016295665.1 Clostridia bacterium | reverse complement strand
CCGTGCTGCTCCAGGAAGCCCTCCTTCGCCAGCTGCATGCTCAGGGTCAGGCCGCTCTGACCGCCCAGGGTGGACAGCAGGGAGTCGGGCTTCTCCTTGAGGATGATGCGGCGCAGGGTCTCCAGCGTCAGGGGCTCGATGTAAATCTTGTCGGCGGAGGCGTGGTCGGTCATGATGGTGGCGGGGTTGGGATTGACCAGCACCACCTCCAGCCCCGCGTCCTTCAGGGCGCGGCAGGCCTGGGAGCCGGCGTAGTCAAACTCGGCGGCCTGTCCGATCACGATGGGGCCGGAGCCGATAATCATTACGCGGTGCAAATCACGGTTCAGCGGCATGCCTTGTTCCCTCCCATCTTGGCGATAAAGCGGTCAAAGAGGAACCGGGTGTCCAGGGGACCGCCGGCGGCCTCCGGGTGGAACTGCACCGAGAAGGCGGGCATGTCGGTATAGTCCACGCCCTCGCAGGTGCCGTCGTTGCCGTTGACGAAGCGCAGGGAGGCGTTCGCGGGCAGGGTGGCGGCGTCCACGGCGTAGCCATGGTTCTGGCTGGTCATGTAGCTCAGGCCGGTCTTGACGTCCTTGGCGGGCTGATTGGCGCCGCGATGACCGTACTTCAGCTTGACCGTGGTGGCGCCCTGGCTCAGGGCCAGCAGCTGATGGCCCAGGCAGATGCCAAAGGTGGGGATGCGGTGGCGGCACAGCTCCCGCAGCTCGGAGATGACCCCCACGTTGTCCGCCGGGTCACCGGGGCCGTTGGAGAGCATGATGCCGTCCGGGTTCAGCGCCAGAATCTGCTCGGCGGTGGCGGAGGCGGGCACCACGGTCACCCGGCAGCCGCGCTTCTCCAGCTCGCGCTGGATGTTGGCCTTGGCGCCGAAGTCCCAGAGCACTACATGGTGCAGGCCCTTCTCCCCGGCGGGACGGAGGGCATCGCAGGTCACGTCCTGAATGGAGGGGTGGAAGGGCAGCGCCTTGAGCTGCGCCACCGCCTCCTCCAGGTTCTCCGGCTTCTCGGTCAGGATGGCGGCGTTCATGACGCCCGCGGAGCGGATGCGGCGCGTCAGGCTCCGGGTGTCCACCCCCGTCAGCACCGGGATGCCCTGCTCCCGCAGATAGTCCTCCAGCTTTCCCTGGCAGCGGAAGTTGCAGGGCGCGTCACACAGCTCGCGCACTACATAGCCGCTCAGCCCCGGCCGGGCGCTCTCAAAGTCCTCCGGGATGACACCGTAGTTGCCGATGGTGGGGAAGGTCTGGATGACGATCTGTCCCTTGTAGCTGGGATCGGTGATCGTTTCCAGATAGCCCACCATGCCGGTGGTGAACACAAGCTCCGCCATGACGGAGCGCTCCGCGCCCCGCAGCGTGCCCTCGTAGAGCTGACCCGAGGCCAGCAGCAGATAACCCTTTTTGCTCATAGCAGCTCCTTCCCTTCAACTGCCGCCCCGCGCCGAAGTCCCGGTCGGGACAACGGCACCGGCGGCGTTCCGCGATCTGCTTCATACTAATTCTCAATCAAAATGTTCCATTCGCACAGCGCCTTTTCCGCTCTGGCTTTGCTTCGTTCCGCTCAACGTACTTCCAGTACGCCTCGCTTCACTCAGCTTTGCCAGAACGAAAAATTCGCCATGCTCGGTGCAACATTTTTCATGAGAATTAGTATCAGTTCCCCATGCACTTGACCAGCACGGCCTTCTGCGCGTGCAGACGGTTCTCGGCCTCGTCGAAGATCTCATCGGCGTGGGCCTCGAACACCTCGTCGGTGATCTCCTCGCCCCGGTGGGCCGGCAGGCAGTGCTGCACCATGCAGCCCTCGTGCGCCACCTTCAGCAGCGCTGCGTTCACCTGATAGCCGCGGAAGGCCTGCTCGCGGATGGCCTTCTCGCCCTCCTGGCCCATGGAGGCCCACACGTCGGTGAAGATGACATCGGCACCCTCCGCCGCCTCCATCGGCTTGTCCGTCATGCGGAACATGCCGGGGTACTGCTCCGTGAAGGCCAGCACCTGCGCGTCGGGCTGGTACGCCTCCGGGCAGGCGATGGACACATGGGCACCCAGCTTCAGGAAGCCCACGATGAGGCTGTTCGCCATGTTGTTGCCGTCGCCGATGTAGCACATGTTCAGCCCGGCGATGTGCCCCTTGTGCTCCCGCACGGTCTGCAGGTCAGCCAGCACCTGGCAGGGATGGCAGAAGTCCGTCAGGCCGTTCACAATCGGAATGGAGCCGTAGCGGGCCAGGTCCTCCACCTCCTGCTGGGCAAAGGTGCGGATCATGATGCCGTCCAGGTACCGGGACAGCACCCGGGCCGTATCCTGCACGGGCTCGCCGCGCCCGATCTGCAGGTCGCGGCTGGAGAGGAACAGCGCGTGTCCGCCAAGCTGGTACATGCCGGTCTCGAAGGAGACGCGGGTGCGGGTGGAGGACTTCTCGAAGATCATGCCCAGGGTCTTGCCCTGAAGCAGGGGATGGGGGCGGCCTGCCTTGTTGTCCGCCTTCAGGGAATCCGCCAGATCCAGCACCCCGGTGATCTCCTCTGCCGACCAGTCCAGCAGCTTCAGCAGATGCTTCATGGGAATCATCGCCTTTCTTATCGAATCGTTTGCGCGTGGTTCGCTTCGTCAAAATCCTGTCGGGTGCGACAGAAAATCCTTTGCACCCGATTCTCATTGTAGCATAAAATGAAGCCGGAGAGAAGCGCCAAATCAGGCAACTTCCCTACCAATTTTCACAAGGAGGCAGAAAAATGCAGCAGGATGTGAACACGCAGGGCTGCCCGAGGACCAGCTACACCTACATCGTGCAGCAGGGCGACTCCCTGCAGACCATCGCCACCGCCTACAACACCACCGTGGACGCGATTCTGCGGGCCAACCCCGCCGCCACGGAGCGGCTGAGCGTGGGGCAGGTGCTGTGCGTCCCCTTCACGGACGTGTCCAACACCGGCACCCCCGGCAACGTGACCGGCGGGGAGTCCGGCGGCACGACCACCCAGCCCACGCCGCCCACCATCACCATCATTCCCGGCGGCGCGGCCTGCCCCGTGGGCTACGCGGCCCGCACCATCCGCGCCGGGGAGACCTACGCCGACCTGCTCATCGACAACAACGTGAGCTATCAGGCCATGCGCACCGCCAACCCCACCCTGAACCCGGCCCAGCTGGTGACCGGCACCCGCTATTGCGCGCCGCCCTCCGGCACCCGGCAGCCCTGCACCCGCTACCGCACCTACCGCCTGGGCGAGGGCGAGAACCTGAACGCCGTGGCCCGGGCCTTCGGCACCACGCCG
>JAEDKS010000209.1 GCA_016295665.1 Clostridia bacterium | reverse complement strand
GTGTTGCGGTGGATGTACAGCTGCCGGGCGGTGTCGGACAGGTTCAGGTCCTTCTTGAAGAACATGTCGATGGTGTAGAGCATCTCCTCGTTGAACAGCCGGGCGTTGCGCCGGTTGAACAGCATGCTGTGATACTCGGAGCTGATGTCTGCGGGCAGCTCCATCAGGAACCGCTCCAGAATCAGCCGGTCATAGGCGAAGATGCTGTCCTCGGGCCGGAAGATGCGCCCGATTTCGATGGCGCGCCGGGCCTGACTGTAGCTTTCCCGCAGCTCGTCCATGGTATGACAGACGCAGCCGATGCCCACGCTCATCTGCCGGGCGGTCTCGCTCATCAGCGTCTCCTGCAGCGCCTGACCGTACTGGATCAGCTCCTCCACGTTGTCGTCCTCGGTCACGTCCTTGATGAGCGCCACGGTGTGCCGATCCATGTCAATCAGCACATCCCGGCTCTGCAGGGGCGTCAGGTCGGCCAGCAGCTCATAGGCCCGCTCCTCGATGGTCTGCACGATGTGGAACACCAGCACGCAGCGGGCCAGGCTCCGGGGCAGCTGGTACTCATGGCTCAGCGCCTCCAGCTCCGCGCCGTACAGCTCCCCCGCCAGCGCCCGGCGGTACACGTCGAAGCTGGTTTCGGGCCGGGCGCTGCTGCCGCCCAGGGTGCTGACCAGCGCCCCCGCCAGCCGCAGCACATCCTCGGCGCCGGGCGCGTTCCGGTCGCAGCAGAGCAGCAGCGCGGGCTGCTTCACGGGCAGGCACAGCGTGTCGCCCACGGTGTGCAGCACCCCGTCGGTCAGCCGCTCGGAATCAGGGCCGTCGCCAAGCTGCGCCGTCTCCTCCCGGTTCAGCACCTGAACGGGGATGCTCAGCCCGGACAGAATGGTTTCCACCTGATCGATCAAATGCCGGTCAACCATGAGAAAGCTCCTCCCGGAAGCGGGCGCTTGAGGCGTCCGAGGCTTCCGTATTCATTATAACACAGCGAAATCGGAATGAAAAGAGAAATTCAGGGCCCGATTGGGAATTTTTTGTGAATTATTCACAAATCCCATCGAACCGCTCCCGGAGCACACCCTGATGATATGCCTCCACCAGCAGCTGCAGATCACCGATGAGCGCCCGGGTTTCCACGCCCTCGTCCGTGTCCCCCACCAGAATGCGCCGGGGCGCGGCATAGATCACGTCGCTGCGGCTGGCGATGTCCTCGTCCTCGTGGATGGCCTTTTCGGCGCTCTCGAAGGGCTGATGGGTGCGCAGGGTCATGCCCCGGCTGTTGTACACCAGCGTGTAGCCCGCGATGCCGGTCTGCGCGTGGTAGGCGTTGCAGAAGCCGCCGTCGATGACGATCAGCTTGCCGCCGCCCTTCACCGGGTTCTCGCCCTCGATGGCCCGGACGGGCACATGTCCGTTGACGATGTGGCTCCCCTCCCCGCCCAGCCCGAAGGCCGCCAGAATGCGCTCGGCGGTGGCCCGGTCGTTGATGTAGCGGTAGTAGGGGTTCTTGATCTCCTGATGGGTGGCGGGGTCGTCCAGATACATACGCTCGAAGGTGGTCATGGCGCTGCGCCCGTAGATGGGCGACCCGGCCCCGCACCACAGGTACCACAGGAAATCCTGTCCCCGCTGCCGCTCCTCGCTGCCCTCCGGCGCGAAGTAGCCCTGCCGGGCCCGCCGGTCGCAGTAGTCAAACAGCGCCCTGTCGCTCAGCTGCTGCCCCTCGAAGGTCTCCGCGGCAAAGCTGCCGTCCTCCGTCAGGGGCACCGCGCCGTGATAGAGCAGGTTGCCGTTCACGCACCGGTACACCGAGCCCTTGGCATAGAGGAACTTCACATGGCGCTGCAGCTTCTCGCTCTCCCGGAAGGCCCGGGTCAGCTTGCGCACCAGCTCCTCCTCCTGCGGGGTCAGGCGGGAGGGATCGGCGGGGTCCACCGTGGGGAAGTCCATGTCCGCCATGGGGTACGTCCTGCCGCCGCAGTCCACCGTGCCCCGGGCGTAGTCAATCCGGTTCAGGTAGTCCCGGCCCCGCATGCCGAAATCCGGGTTGCGGGCGATGACCTGCGCCTCCAGCTTCATCATCAGCACCATCACCGCCTTGTGCATCCGGGCGATGCGCCCGGTGCTGGCGGGCGAGGGGGCCGTGCGGGGATCCACATGGGGCTGAAAGCGGCGCAGGTCGCTGGCGGCGTAATGGCTCTCCGCGTAGTGCTCCAGCGAGCGCAGGGAGATGCCGTACCCCCGCTCCAGCGTGGAGGCGTTGTTGTAGGCCAGGGTCGTGCGCAGCACCGTCAGCACGCAGATGGGGCTTCCCGCCGCCGCGCCCATCCACACCGTATCGTGGTTGCCCCACTGGAAATCCACGTCGTGGTAGGCGATGAGCCGGTCAAGAATCAGGTCGGGCCGGGGGCCCCGGTCGAACAGGTCGCCCACGATGTGCAGCCGATCCACCGCCAGCCGCCGGATCAGCTCGCACAGCCGGATGATGGTGGCATCAGCCCGGTCGTGGCGGATGATGCTCTCGACGATCTCGCCGTAGTACAGGTTCTTGTCGTGATCCTCGAAGTGGGCGTGGAGCAGCTCGTCCATGATGTGCCCGCAGGCGTCCGGCAGACAGGCGCGGACATGGGCGCGGGTATGCTTGCTGGAAACGAACCGGCACAGCGCGATGAGGCGCATCAGCGTCTGCCGCCACCAGGCGGGCAGGTCAGCCTGCACCCGCTTCAGCTCGGGCAGCTTCTGCGCGGGGTAATAGATCAGGGTCGCCAGATCGGCCCGCTCCGACTCGCTGACCTGCGCCCCCAGCACCACGTCAATCTTCTCCCGGATGACCCCCGAGGCGCTGTTCAGCACATGGATGAACGCCTCGTTCTCCCCGTGAAGATCGCTCATGAAATGCTCCGTGCCCTTGGGCAGCCGCAGCAGCGCCTCCATCCGGATGATGGCGCAGGATGCGGCCTCGATGGTGGGATACTTCTCCGACAGCAGCGTCAGATGCCGCAGACGCTCCGCCGTCAGCTCCTGATGGATCATGCCTGTCACCTCGCGTTTTCTGTTCTCCCCGGCCTACAGCCTGACGCTCCGACCGCCGTCGTGCGCCCGCTCATAGACCCCGTACAGCCCGCCCAGCACCGCCAGCTCCGCCATCCGAAGCAGGGACTGCAGCAGCTCCACGCCGTACATGCTGAACACGCCGGTGGGGCTGCCGGTCAGGCCGTCCCGGAGGCGAGCGGTCACTTCGCTGCCCAGCACGGGCTGCAGAAAGCCCGTCAGCCACACAACCACCGCCCCC
>JAEDKS010000036.1 GCA_016295665.1 Clostridia bacterium | reverse complement strand
CCACCCAGCGCAGGCAGCCCGCGCCCTCCCGCAGCGCGTCCAGCACCTCCTCCTGACTGCCGCAGGTGTACAGCGGGGGCAGCGCGTCGGGCAGAAGGGCGGCGGAGGTGGGAATCACCATCAGGTAGCCGGGGAGCGACAGGGCCTCCGCCAGCTCCGACAGGGTCTCCACCGAGCGGGTGGCGGTGCGGGTCAGGGTGTCCGGCGGCGTCTCGAACAGCCAGCCGTCCCGGCCTGCCAGCGTGTCCATCTGCCAGCGGTCCCCGGTGACAAGATGGAGCAGTGCGCGGCCCGAGATCAGCGCGTCCCGCAGCGGGAACTGGTCGGCGGCGCAGCTCTCCACCGCCTCGCCCCAGCTGCCGTCCAGCAGGGCGGCGGCATCCGGGGCGGGCCAGGTGGTCAGCGTCCGGTTCTCCAGCTCCGAGAAGGTGCGCTCCGGCAGCAGCAGGATGAGCAGACCGCCCGCCGCCAGCAGGACGATGGTGAGGAGAAACAACGGCATTTTACGTGTCATGCGCATCACCTCCTGTCAGAAGCGGAAGTAGAGGAAGGGGTTGTACTGCGCGCCCAGCAGCTCCATGACGCACAGCACCAGCACCGCCAGCAGCGCGGCGCAGCGCAGCGCGGGCCGCTTCTCCAGCAGCGCGGCGCATCCTCCGCAGACCCGTGGCACGGCGAACACCGCGCTCAGGAGCAGCGGCAGCGCGCTGCAGGCGAGCAGGAACAGCACGTTTTCCCCCAGCGCGGGCTCAAGCAGCTGCGCGGCAAAGGCGCCCATCTCCTCCATGGAGCCGAAGGCGAACAGCACCCAGGAGGCCATCACGGTGAGAAAGGCGTACACATGCCCCACCGCCCTGTGCCGGGTCAGCCAGTTACCCCAGACGTACTTCTCCAGAATGAGCAGCAAACCGAAGTACAGCCCCCACGCCAGGAAGTTGAAGCCCGCCCCGTGCCAGAGCCCGGACAGGCCCCAGGTGATGAGCAGGTTGAGGATCGTCCGCGCCGTGCCCCTGCGGGAGCCGCCCAGGGGGATGTAGATGTAGGTGCGCAGCCAGTCCCCGAGGGTGATGTGCCACCGGTGCCAGAAGTCCCGGATGGAGGCGGCGGCATAGGGGTGGTGGAAGTTTCGCGGGAAGGCGAAGCCCAGCATCTCGCCGATGCCCATGGCCATCAGGGAGTAGCCCGCGAAGTCGTAGTAGATCTGGAAGCCATAGGCGATCACCGCTGAGGCGGTGCCCAGCGCACCCCGCTCCGCCACGGCGCACAGCGCGTCAAACAGCGCGCCCAGCCGGTTTGCCAGCAGCACCTTCGAGCCCAGCCCGATGAGGAACAGCATCATGCCGTGCTCCATGTGCGCCGGGGTGAGCGGGCGCTTCCGCAGCGCCTCCGACACATCGCTGTAGCGCACGATGGGCCCCGCGATGAGCTGGGGAAAGAGCATGATGTAGGTGGTGTAGCGCAGCAGGCTGCGCTCCGGCTTCACCCGCTCCGCCCGGACGTCCAGCAGGTAGGACAGGGACTGGAACACATAGAAGCTGATGCCCAGGGGCAGCGCGGGCGTCCGCGTCAGGAAGGGGAGCAGCAGCCCCGCGTACTTGTAGTACACCAGCGCCCCGGCGTTGACCAGAACGCCCAAGGCGCACAGCGCGCCCCCCGCCCGCCGCCAGCGGCCCATGCCCAGCGCACAGGCGTAGTTGATGACCGCCAGCAGCAGGAACAACGGCAGATACCGTGCGTCGCCCCAGGCGTAGAACACCAGGCTCGCCAGCAGCAGGAAGCCGTTGCGCAGCCGCTGGGGCAGCGCGGCGTGCACCAGCACCACCGCCGGCAGGAAAAAGCATAGGAACACGATGCTGGAAAACAACATACCCTGCTTTCAACATCCCTTCTGCAGCATGGGGTCGTCAGGCGTTTTCGCCGGTCAGGAAGGCGTGCAGCTTGCCGGGGCGGTTGACGCAGAAGCCCTGCCAGCCCACGTGGAGCGCCGTTTCGATGTTGGCGGGGGCATCGTCCAGGAACAGCGTCCTGCTCCGCTCCAGCCGGAAGGTGTCGGTCAGCAGGTCATAGATGGCCCGGTCCGGCTTGATGAGCTTCACGCGGGAGGAGATGATCTTCCCATCAAACAAACGGAAGAAATCATACTTTTCATCCACAATCCGGAAGGCATCGTCGCCATAGTTGCTCAGCACATAGGTGCGCTTGCCGTGGGCGCGGCACATTTCCAGCGCCTCCAGCCCCTCGGGCAGCACATGCTTCATTTCCACCCAGCCGCCCATGACCCGGCGGATGGGCTCCTCCAGGGCCTTGTCCGGGCCGATCATGGCCTCCGTGGCCTCCGCGAGGTTCATCAGGCCGTGATCCATCATGACCCAGTAGGGGGAGTGGAAAATTTTCGCCGTCAGCAGGGGATGGAGCTGGGGCACCTCGGGCACCAGCTCCCGCAGAATCTCTGCGGGCTGGAAGGAGAGCAGCACGTTGCCCACGTCGAACACCACGTTGTCGATTTCATCCCAGGGCATGCGGGGGAAGCGGTCGTCGATCATCGTCATCTGCATCATCAGTCAGACCTCCTGTTTCTTTACCCTGTACAGCATACGACAGGAAACGCCCAAAATCAAGAGCGGAGGTGTAAAAAACCCCATCTTTTCAAAGCGGGCAAACTGTTGTATAATAGAAGCACAGAAGGAGGCGTGATCCGAGCATGAAACGGGTTTTTCTGACGGTTCTGGACGCGGTGGGCTGCGGTGAGCTGCCGGACGCGGAGAAGTATGATGACGTGGGGGCCAACACCCTGGGCCATGTGATTGCGCTGGCGCATCCCGCGCTGCCGAACCTGGCGGCGATGGGCCTTGGACAGATTGAGGCCACGGGCTATCCGAGGGATGAGCAGGCGGTGGGTGCCTTTGGCAAGTGCCGGGAGGTCAGCGCCGGCAAGGATACCACCACCGGGCACTGGGAGATCAGCGGATTGCGGCTGGAGCGGCCCTTCCCGACCTTCCCGGAGGGCTTCCCCCGGTCGTTCCTGGACGCCTATGAGGCGAGGATCGGCCACCGCACCATCGGCAACAAGCCGGCTTCCGGCACGGCGATTCTGGAGGAGCTGGGCGAGGAGCACCTGCGCACCGGCTGCCCCATCGTGTACACCTCGGCGGACAGCGTGTTCCAGATTGCCTGCCACGAGGATGTGTACAGTCGTGAGGAGCTCTACCGGTTCTGCGAGATCGCCCGGGAGATGCTGCAGGGCGATCTGGGCGTGGGTCGCGTGATCGCCCGGCCCTTCGTGGGTGAGCCCGGGCACTTCACCCGCACCCCGGGCCGCCGGGACTTCTCCATGCCCCCTGCGGGCCGCACCGTTCTGGACGCGGTGAAGGACGCGGGGTTGGTGAGCCTGGGCGTGGGCAAGATCGAGGACATCTTCGACCACAAGGGGCTGACCGGCTCCAACCACGCCGCCGGCAATCCCGCCTGCATCGAGGCGTGGCTGGACTACATGCGCGGGGACTGGAGCGGCATCTGCTTCACGAATCTGGTGGATACGGACATGCTCTATGGGCACCGCCGGGACGTGCAGGGCTTTGCTGACGCATTGGCCTACATCGACAGCCGCCTGCCGGAGGTGAAGGCGCTGATGGGCGAGGAGGATCTGCTCATCATCACCGCCGACCACGGCTGTGACCCCGTTCATCACGGCACCGACCACACCCGGGAGCACATTCCGCTGCTGGTCTGGCACCGGGGCATGACGGGCTGCGTTGACCTGGGCGTCCGCGATACCTACGCGGACATTGCCGCCACCTGCGCGGAGTGGCTGGGGCTGCCGGAGCGCTTCGGCGCCGAATCCTTTGCCGCGCAGCTGAAGTGAGCAGAGATACGACAGGAGGAGCTTCCATGGACATGAACAAGCTGCAAACCGCCGCCGAATTCCTGCGGGACAGGGTCGGCACCGCCGAGATCGGCATCGTGCTGGGCAGCGGGCTGGGCGACTATGTGGACGCGCTGGAAAACGGGCGCTGGGTGGCCTACGGGGACATTCCGGGCTTCCCGGTGTCCACGGTGCCCGGTCACGCGGGGCGCTGGTGGACGGGCACGCTGCACGGCAAGCGGGTCTGCATGATGCAGGGCCGCTTCCACGCCTACGAGGGCTACGGGCTGGACGAGGTGACCATGTATGTGCGGGTGATGAAGCTGCTGGGCGTCACCACGCTGATTCTGACCAACGCGGCGGGCTGCGTGAACACCGCGTGGCAGCCCGGCGACCTGATGCTGCTGACCGACTGCATCAACTTCTCCGGCAAGAACCCGCTGACGGGCCCGAACCTGGACGAGTTCGGCCCCCGCTTCCCCGACATGTCCCGGGCGTATGACCGGGAGCTGATCGCGCTGTGCCAGGGCGAGGCGGAGAAGCTGGGCATGACGGTGCGTCAGGGCGTGTACATGTGGTTCAACGGCCCCTGCTTCGAGACGCCGGCGGAGATTCGCATGGCGCGGATTCTGGGCGCGGACGCCGTGGGCATGTCCACCGTGCCGGAGACCATCGTGGCCCGCCACTGCGGCATGCGGGTGCTGGGCATCAGCTGCATGACCAACATGGCGGCGGGCATTCTGGATCAGCCCTTGAACCACGAGGAGGTCATGGAGGTCGCCAACCGCGTCCGGTCGGGCTTCCGCGGCCTGCTGGACGCCACGGTGGCAGCCATTTGATTTTCCATACCGGGTTATAAAATGCCGGAACAAGGCTCATGCTATGCGTAAACAGCTTTGCAAGGAGGATGCAGCATGAGCCTTTTTCGTCGGCTTCTGGCAGCAGCGCTGACTGTGTGCCTGTGGATACCTCTGGCGGGCGCAAGCGCCGCCGCATCAAGGCCCCTGGAGGAGGGGCAGCCCATGTCGCTGACCTCACCCTCGGCGATTCTGGCGGAGACCTCCACGGGCACGGTGATCTTCGAAAAGAACGCCGATGAGCGCCGGGAGGCGGCCTCCATCACCAAGCTGATGACGGCGCTGCTGGTGTTCGAGGCCATCGACCGGGGCGACGTGGGGCTGGATGACCAGGTGATCGTGTCCCCGAATGCCGCCGCCATGAAGGGCAGTCAGGCGCTGCTGGACGCCAACACCGCCTATCCGCTCCGGGATCTGCTGCGCACGACCATCATGTCCAGCGCCAATGACAGCGCCGTGGCGCTGGCGGAGTACCTGTGCGGCACGGAGGAGGCCTTTGTGCAGCGCATGAACGCACGGGCGCAGGAGCTGGGCATGGTGAATACCCGCTACGTCAATGCCACGGGCTATCCGCAGAGCGGGCAGTACACCACCGCACGCGACGTGATGCTGCTCTCCTGCGAGGTGAGCCGGCACGACATGTACTTTGATTACTCCAGCGTCTGGATTGATACGCTGGTGCATCCCAGCGGGCGGGTCACCGACCTGACCAACACCAACCGGCTGGTGCGCTTCTACGAGGGCTGCGACGGCTTCAAGACGGGCTCCACGGACGCGGCGAAGTACTGTCTCTCCGCCACGGTCAGCCGCAACGGCATGCGGTTGGTGGCGGTCGTGCTGGGCACGCCGGTCAGCCAGACCCGCTTCGATGAGGCCCGGGCCATGCTCAACTATGGCTTCGCGTCCTATCAGCGCACGGTCATCGCCCGGGGCGGCGACCTGCTGGGGGAGTCCCTGCCGGTGCGGAACGGCAGCGCCGACAGCGTGGAGCTGGCGCTGGGCAGCGGGCTCTCCATGCTGCTGCGCACCGGTCAGGCATCGCAGTTGAAGCTGGAGGTCAGCTTGCCGGAGAACGTGGAGGCGCCGATAGAGAAGGGGGACGTGCTGGGCATCGTCAGCGTGCTGCTGGACGGTCAGGTCGTCGCCAAGCTGAACTGTGTCGCCGCCGGGGATGTGCCCCGGGTGGGCTGGCTGGAGGGGCTGGAGCGGATTGCGAACAACTGGCGGTAAGGCCGGAGGTCGGGGCTGCGCGGAGGGAGCGCAGCCCCGACCTCTATGGCCCCATTCCGCAAAACTCAGCCAAAAAGTCACAAAAAAGGACTTGACAACGGGGCCAAATGGAGTATAATACATTCCGTTGACCGGAAACGGTTATGCACCATTAGCTCAGTTGGTAGAGCACCTGACTCTTAATCAGGGTGTCTAGGGTTCGAGTCCCTAATGGTGTACCATGTGTTCGTCAGTGTCACCCAAGCTGACATAAGCACCATTAGCTCAGTTGGTAGAGCACCTGACTCTTAATCAGGGTGTCTAGGGTTCGAGTCCCTAATGGTGTACCATGTGTTCGTCAGTGTCACCCAAGCTGACATAAGCACCATTAGCTCAGTTGGTAGAGCACCTGACTCTTAATCAGGGTGTCTAGGGTTCGAGTCCCTAATGGTGTACGGAAAGCCGGAAGCGAGCGCTTCCGGTTTTTTTGCGCCTTCGGACGGAGGAATTCCGGGAACACGAAAAGCGGCAGGGGCATGCCGATGCGGTATGCCTCTGCCGCGGGTAGGTCGTCAGCGGGGGAGATAGACCGACGCGCTGGCCCCCAGCCGGGCGCTGCCGGTGGGAATCTCCACCTTCACGGTGTAGTAGGCGGCGTTGGTTTTGGTCACGCCGAGCCCGGAAATCTCCGTCACGGTGCCCTTGATGACCTTATCGCCGTTCACATCCAGGGTGACGGGCAGGGTGTCGCCCACCTTGACCTCGCCCAGGTCCATCTCGTCCACGGAGGCCGTGACCTCCAGACGGTCCGTCAGGAAGATGCGGCAGAGCAGCTGCCCCTTCCAGACCTGCTGTCCGGCGGAAACCGCCACGGTGGCGACGATGCCGCTGGCGGGGGCGGTCAGGTCGGCGGTGGCCCCGGGCCCGGCATCGGCGCCGAGCACCTCCAGCAGCAGGTCGCCGGCATGCACCGTGTCGCCCGCCTTGACGTGGAGGGCTGCCACCCGTCCGCTGGCCTGTACCTGCACATCGCCCCGGCGGGTCAGGGTGCCCTTGCCGATGCAGTTCTTCGCGGTGTGGTCATCGTCCCGGTAGATGGTGACGGCGGAGCCCATGTCCACGTCGTTGTCCGTGACCTCGATCACGTAGGCGCTGCCCTCCACATGGGTGACCCGTCCGATGCCCACCCGGCGGGTGTTGTTGGTGGCCTCGAAGTACACCGTTTCTCCGGTGTGGATGGTGCGGTTCTTCACGTCGCTGTAGGCGCCGGAGGTGGTGGCGTTGATGATGTACATCTGCTCCGGCTCGATGGAGATGACGCTGCCGTAGCGGGCCGTCACAGCGGCGGCATCGCTGCCCGTTTCGGCGAACACCGCGCCCACGGTGCCGTCCTCGGAGGCGTAGAAGCCGGTGGTTAGCATGGAGAGCAGCACGTCCCCGGTGCTGACCGCGTCCCCGGCCTCCAGGTCAAAGGAGGCGAGCGTGCCGGAGCAGGGGGCGGTGATGTCCACAAAGACGGGCGCGGTGACCGTGCCGCTGGCGATGGCATAGTCCTCCAGGTTCTCCGCCAGCGCCATCGCGGGCAGGAGCAGCAGGAGGCTCAGCGTGAGGGAAACGAGCTTCTTCATCAGCTTTTTCATAGGAAACCTTCCTTTCGTCCGGGGGATCATTCAACGCTCTTGAGGGCCTCCACCATGTCGATGCCGCGCACCTTGCGGGTCAGCAGCCACTCGATGAGCCAGGTGAAGGCAAAGGTGATGACGCTGGCGACGATGATGGACTGCAGCGTCACGTTGCTTGCGTAGACCATGGATTCCGATTCACAGCTCTTGAGCACCACCTCGGTGAGGAGGACGCCCGGGGCGATGCCCAGCGCCACGCCCAGGATGGCGGTCAGGTTGTTCTCGCGCAGCATCAGGCGGCGAATCTCCCGCTGATGATAGCCCAGCACCTTCAGCGTGGCATAGTCGCGGGTGCGCTCGGTGAAGGACATGAGGCCCATGTTGTAGCAGATGATGAACGCCAGCCCCAGCGCCACGCCGCTCATCAGCGAGAAGGCGCCGGCGGTGGAGTCGAGAATCTTCATGGTCTGCAGGTTCTGCTCGGCGGGGTAGAGCTTCTCGGTGACCTCGTCCATGGCATCCAGCCGGTTCATGGTCAGCTGGGTGGGTTCCTTCAGCAGCAGCGCGGTGGGGATGAAATCGCCCTTGTGCAGGCTGTTCCACTGCTTCTCGCCCAGGAAGATGCCCTGACCGATGTTGGTGTAGGCCATGGCGGTGAAGGTCAGGGAGATGGGCTCGTCGTCGCCGGGCAGCCAGACGTCCACCGTGTCGCCCAGCTTCACGCCGATGACGCTCGCCAGCTTCTCGGTGATGACGGCGCCCTCGTCAGGCAGGTGGAGCATGGTGCCGTCCTTCCCCAGGCGCAGCAGGGTCTGATCCTCCTGCATCACCGTGAGCAGCACGGTGCGGGTGACGCTGCCGGTGCGGACGGAGACGCTCTTTTCCATGATGCCCTCCACGCAGGCGGCGTCCAGGCGGTGCTGGTACGTCTCCAGCCTGTCCGCGGTGCTGTCCAGCTCCGCACGGACATCATACTGCAGCGTGCCCTGATAGTAGGCACCCACGAAGTAGTTGATGGAGTCCGTCAGCCCCAGGGTGCAGATGATGAGCATGTTGCAGCACAGCATGCCGATGAGGGACATGACCATGCGCCCCTTGTTGCGCAGCAGGTTGCGCACGATCATCTTGGTGTTGAAGGAGAAGCGGCGCCACAGGAAGGGGATGCGCTCCAGCAGGATGCGGCTTCCGGCGGCGGGGGGCTTGGGCCGCAGGAGGGCGGCGGTGGTCTCCCGGGCGGCCCTGTTGTAGGTGCGTAGGCAGATGAACAGGCTCAGCAGCACCGCCAGCAGGACGATGAGGCAGCAGCCGGGGGAGATGGGGGCCTGCTTCCGCCAGGGGAAGATGTAGTGGGAGGCCTCCATGTTCCAGAGGATGTAGGGCAGGGTATAGCGCCCCGCGAACATGCCCAGCAGCGCGCCGAACACCGAGGGGAGCAGCGCGTAGTTCAGGTAGTGCAGCCGGATGACCCGGTCGGCGTAGCCCAGCGCCTTGAGGGTGCCCATCTGGGTGCGCTGCTTTTCCATCATGCGGGTGAGGGTGGTCAGCACCACCATGCTCGCCACGGCGAAGGCCAGCACCGGGAACACCAGGCACAGGCTGCGGAACATGGCTACATCGTTCTGGGAGCGCACCACGGAGCTGTAGGACTTGTGCGTGACCACCAGCGCGGTGGGCAGCAGCTCGCTGATGGCGGCCTCCACGGCCCCCTCGTCCGCGCCCTCCTCCAGGGTGATGAGCACCTGGGTGTAGGGCAGCGCGGGCACCGCCTGACTGGAGATGTAGACGAAGCCGTAGTGCTTCGCGTCGGGCATGACGTCCTTGGAGATGATGAGGTGCTCCGAGGACTTGATGAGCGCCCGGATGACGAAGGTTCTGTCCTCGCCCATCAGGTCGACGGTGATGCTGTCGCCCACCCGGAGGCCGTTGGCCTCGGCAAACTGGTCATCCAGCATGCAGCCCCGGCGGTCGGAGGCGTTCATCATCTCGCCGGAGGTGACCAGCGGGGTGCAGATGCTCATGTCGCCCTCGGTGGCGTGCAGCTCCAGCTGGGTGTCCTCGTCCAGCTTGCGCACGTCCACGGTGAGGGTGGTGCGGGGCTGAAGCTCCGCCACGCCGGGCGTGTGCTGCAGCTTCAGCAGGTCACCCCGGTCGAAGGAGACGGCGTTGACCCAGAAGTCCGCCAGGTTGGTTTCCTCATAGTAGCTGCTGATGGAGATGTCCAGCATGCGCCAGGTGGCGTCCAGACCGCTGTAGGCATAGGTGCCCAGGGCACACAGCAGCACGATGGCCAGAAAGAGCATGGCGTTGTCCCGGTAGTCCCGCAGCAGCTTGCGGTTCAGGGAGGACAGCGTGCGGCGCCTGCGCCCTTCGGGCCGTGGGGTGTCGGTGCGGACTACCATGAGATGTCCTCCACCCGGGCGGGATGCTCGTTCACGGTCATCTCCTGCACGCCGCCGTTGCGCATCCGGATGAGCCGCGTGCCCAGCGGCGCGATGCTGGCGTTGTGGGTGATGATGACCACGGTGGTGCCGCTCTCCCGGCTGATGCGGGTGAGCAGCTCCAGCACCTGTGCGCCGGTTTTGCTGTCCAGGGCGCCCGTGGGCTCGTCGCACAGGAGCAGCGCGGGGTTCTTGCACAGCGCGCGGGCGATGGCCACACGCTGCTGCTCACCGCCGGAGAGCTGGGCCGGGAAGTTGTTCATGCGGTGCTCCAGGCCCACCTGGCACAGCACCTCCCGGGGATCCAGCGCATGGGGACAGACCTGCTGCGCCAGCTCCACGTTCTCCAGCGCGGTCAGGTTGGGCATCAGGTTGTAGAACTGGAACACGAAGCCCACGTCCAGCCGCCGGTACTCCGTCAGCTGGGGGGAGCGCATGCCGGTGACCACCTTGTCCCCCACGGCGATGGTGCCGCTGGTGGCCTTGTCCATGCCGCCCAGCAGGTTCAGCACCGTGGTCTTGCCCGCGCCGCTGGGCCCCAGCACGACGCAGAACTCTCCCTTCTCAATCTGGAAGGTCACATGGTCGGCGGCGTGAACCACCGAGTCCCCTGCCGGGTAATCCTTGCAGACCTGATCGAACGCGATATAGCTCATGGCGTTGACGGCCTCCTTCCTCCGTTCCTCTGCTGGCAGAATTTGCTTTGGTTTCCATGGGTAGCGTAGGGCAGGCAGGTGAACGGAATGTGAACTTTATTTTGCCCAAATATGATCTTTGAGGGAAACAAAATCAAACAACTGTTGACTTTTCCCTCAGGTCATAGTATATTCAATCCAGCGCGAAAAGGCAACCGACAATCCATGTTCCGGTGTCGGATTTTGCCTTCGGCGCGGGGAGGAAGCGGCATGGAGAGCAGGAGCGGCAAGGCGGAGTACAAGAGTGCGCGGCGCTCCCGGGAGCGGATCCGGGCGGCGCTGATGGCGCTGCTGGAGGAGCAGGACCCGCGGAAGATCACGGTGAGCGAATTGGTGCGGGTGGCGGGCATCAACCGGACGACGTTCTATGCCCACTACCCGGATGTGCACGGGGTGATCGAGGAGATCGTGCAGGAGGTGGTGGACAAGCTCCGGGAGGTGCTTGCCGATGTGCGCACCCACGGCTACTGGCAGGATCCGGAGCCGCTGATGCAGGAGGTCAACCGCTTTTTGAAGCAGAACGGTCGGCTCTACCGGGTGCTGCTGCGCCTGGACGGCGCGGAGCACTATATGGAGCAGCTGAAGGACATCTTCGTGGAGAGCCTGATGCAGGATCCGTCCATCCCGCCGGAAATCTCCCGCTCCACGGGGTTCCGGCTGCGGGTGCTGTTCTGCGCGGGCGGCATTGAGAACCTGTACTGTCAGTGGCTCATCGGCGGCGCGGACTGCTCCCTGGAGGAGCTGGGGCGCGAGGTGGTGGACATTGTCCGCTCCATCGGCAGGAACGGCCCGGGGGCGCTACTGCTGCATGAGTGAGCGGGCGCACCGCTTGCCGGGGCACGAAAAAGGCACCGGTGCGGCGCTTGTGCCCCGCATCGGTGCCGGGAGGAGGAGAAACGTCGTAGGGAGGCTTCGGACGGCGCTTACTGCACCGCCGCCTCAAAGGCCTCGAAGAATTCCGGGCAGCTCCACACGCCGCAGGCGCCCAGCTTGTCGTTCTTGACGAGCAGCTGGAGGGTCAGCCCGTTGTCCAGCTCGATGAGCAGGCTCTGCTTGCCGGACACGGTGCCGCTGCTCTCGAACTGCGCCTTGCCGGTCAGGGTGGCGAAGAGCTGCTCCGCCGTCTGGCTGTCGGTCACGGTGCCCACGCCGGAGAGCTCCATCATCAGGATGTGCCCGCTGATCTGCAGCGTGTCAGCGAGGGTCTCCCGGCCCAGCAGCGCGCCACCGTTGAAGCTGACGCGCTGGAACACGCGGTACACGCCGTCCACCTGCGCCGCGACCAGGGTGCCGCCCATGCCGGAGATTTCATACACCTCCGTGCCGCCGGCGACCCGGTTGCTCATCACCACGTCGCTGCCCGCCAGCGCGGGCTCGGTGGTGAAGTTCTCCACGCTGCCCAGGGAGCTTCCCAGCAGGGTGGAGGACACGCTGTCGGGGGTGGTGAGCATGCGGTAGTAGCGGCCCTTCAGCCCGATCATGGGGAAGGAGCCGTCGGAGCCGCTCTCCCAGATGCTCCGGAAGTCAGGGGCGGTGCCCCGGGCGCCCACGTTCACATTGGTGCCGTTGAGATCCAGCAGCGCCTGCTCGTTGCCCACGGTGCCGTCACCGGCGGGCATGCTGCTGATGAGCGGCTGCTGCGAGGGGGTCGCCAGCAGCGAGGGCAGCCCCACGGACAGGCCCACCACCAGCGCCAGCGTGGCGCACAGCGCGGGCACCCACACGCGGGCGGCGGGTCTGCGCCGGCGGGGGGCGGCGGCGGACGCGAGGATCCGCGCCTTCATTTCCTGCCCGGCCACCAGTCCGCCAAGGGTCTCATTCGTTATTTCCGGCAGCTGTTCCAGTCGTTTCACCGGGCATCATCTCCTTTCAGTATACCTTCCAGCTTCTTTCTGCCCCGGCTCAGCCGCGAGGAGATGGTGCCCTCCGGCAGATCCATCATCGCGGCGATGTCGCCGATGCCAAAACCCTGGTAGTAGTGCAGCAGGATCACCTCCTTGAAGGAGGCGGGCAGCTGATTGATGGCCTCCATCATCGCCTGCTTGTCTGCCATTTCGCCGATGGGGTCAGGCCCGGGAACCAGCTCGAAGGCCGGGGAGCCGAGCACCACGCGGCGGAGCCAGGCTCCGCGCCACAGATCCCGGCACCGGTTGACCGCCACCTTGAACAGCCATGCCTTCTCCCGGCCCACCTGCAGCTCCGGCTTCGTGGTGAGCAGCCGGACGAACACGTCCTGGCACACATCCTCCGCCCGCTGACGGTCACCGAGGTAGAAGTAGCACAGGCGCAGCACATCGTTGGCGTAGCGCTGGTACAGCTCCTCGAAGGTGGCTGTGCTGAGCGCACAATCCGCAGCCTGTTCCACGGTCGCATCCTCCACATCGTCTCTTTTGAAGCGTTCCAACATAATAACGCGGGAGCCTCCTGTTTTCTTGCAGCAAATTCAGGATTTTTTGAAAAAATTTTGCTGCATGGATGGAGCCGACGCTCGCTGCCATGATGATACCACAGGAAGCCGCTTCTGTAAAGTGTCAGACGATGGAAGCGGCTACCGCCACAGGGTGAGGGGATCGACGGCGACGCCGTCCCGGGTCACGCGCAGATGCAGATGGGATTCGCCGTCGCGCTCGTCCAGTGGCCCCGCGCCGGCAAAGCCGATGGTCTGTCCCTTCTGCACCGTGTCGCCGGGCCGGAGCGCGGCGCACAGGCTCAGCCCGGCGTAGGCTGCTTCGATGCCGCCGGGGTGCCCGATGACCACGCAGACGCCGTCCACGCCCTTCTCCTGCACATCGCTGACCACGCCGTCCGCCATGGCCAGCACCTTCTCGCCCGTCTCCGCCGCCAGATCCACCGCGTCATGCACCCGGTAGACCCCGGTCACACCGGACACGGTCAGGCGGCTGTTGTCGAAGGCGCACAGCACCACGACGTGCGCAAGGGGCGCCTGAAAGGGCGCCAGGGTGGGTGCAGGGGTCGGCGCGGGCGTCGCGGCCTCCTGAAGCGACTGCTGCAGCAGCTGCGCGGCGGACTGTCCCTGCTCCACCGGCGGGGTAGGCGACGGCGGCAGCGTTTCCTGACGGCCTGTCCACACCGCCGTGCCAATGATCACCGACACGCAGGCGCTGATGACAATCAGGAAGCCCTGATGCTCCAGAAAGCTATTCACCCGCGCCCGCAGGCCCTTCCAGCGGCCCCGGTTTTCCTTCTTCCTCAACGGACATCACCTCGGGAGCCATTCTCTCCCATCGGGCGCCCCGCTATTCCTCCGGCAGCGTCACCAGGCAGGTGCCGGGGTAGTAGTGGGCGAGAATCGCCGGACACCCCGCGCCCGAGGCTGCCATGGCCTGAGCGCCCACCTGACTCATGCCCACGCCGTGCCCGTAGCCCCGGGTGGAGAAGGTGATGCTGTCCCCGTCGGCCTCCCAGGTGCAGAGCGTGCTGCGCAGTCCCAGCGCCTGCCGGAAGGCGGCGCCGGTCACCTCCGCGCTGCCCACCCGGACGCGGCTGATGCGCCCGGAGGCGGTGGAGGACAGCAGCTTCAGCTGCGCGGGCAGCTGCTCAGCGGTCACACCGCAGCCGGGGAAGGCGGCGCAGAGCGCCTGAGCGGCCTCCACACGCGTCATTTCGGTGCGAACCTCAAAGCCGGTGGCCTGCTCCTCGCCGGGGCTGTCCACGCTGACCAGATAGGGGACACTCCGGGAGAACACCGCTGCCGCGTCCTCGGTCACGCCGCCGGAGCAGGCGTGGTACAGCGTCTCGATGGGCAGCCCGTCCCACACGAGGATCTGCCCGGCGGTCTGCCGGACGGCGGCGGCGAGCCGGGCCTCATAGACATCGGCGGTGTCACCCCACTTCTCCCGGCGGCCTTGGGCGGACAGGTACCCCTGACAGCAGGCGCTGCTCGTGCAGACATCGCAGTCCGGGTGGCTCCGGCAGCCGTTGCCGCCCAGCGCAAGACAGGTCGAGATGGCCCGAGTGCGGGCGGCGACCGCCTGGCACTGCAGCGCGGCGGGGGCATACCCGGCGGGCATCTCCGCCGCGGTGACGCCCAGCACATAGCTTTCCAGCGCCATTTCCTCCGGCGACTGCCTTTCCCCGTTCCAGACCCGCAGCGTCACGGAGCCCATGGCCCGCAGCGCCCCGGCGAAGTCCCGGGACAGGAGCGCGGGCGGATGGAGCAGCCAGCTCCGCCAGAGCAGCAGCGCCTGGGCGGGCGCCCGGGCAAGAATGCGCTGCAGGGTCTGCGGCAGCTGTGCCCACTCCGGGGGCGTCAGGGGACAGCCGCAGGCGGCCCAGAGCAGACAGACGCACAGCAGCAGGGCACAGAGCCGCAGCGAGGGGCCGGTGCGCATGGACATCACCTCCGGTCAGCAGGGTGGCGCACGGGGTCATCGTGCGCCCCATGCAGGGTCTATGCGCCCCGGAGCGCGGTTATGAGGCCGGAGAGCCCCCCGAAAGAAGAAAAAAACAAAAAAGTTTTCAAAAAGTGCAGAATTTGCCTTGACGAAAAAGCATAATTGTGGTTACAATAGAATAGATAGAAAAAGCGGGGAAGCAGTCGGCTTCAAGACTAACTGAAAGAAAGCGGGTGCAGCGATGCGCTATGTTGCTCCGACCGCCGATGTTCGGGAGCAGTTCCATCAGGGAAATAACCGCCGGGCTTATGAAATGCTGGGGGCGCACCCTGTTCTGCAGGACGGGAAGCCCATGTGGCATTTTGCGGTGTGGGCGCCCAACGCCCGTCAGGTTTCGCTGGTGGGCGAGTTCTGCCGGTGGGACAGAACGGCCTGTCCCATGAAGAAGCAGTTTGACGGCACCTGGGAAATCCGCGTGCCGGCGGAACGCTTTGAGGTGAGCTCCGATCCCGGGCGCTACGCCTATGAGGGCGCGGCGGAGAAGCTGAAGACCTACAAGTTCGCGGTACAGGCCCAGTCGGGCGAGTGGCAGGACAAGGCTGACCCCTACGGCTTCGCCATGCAGGAGCGGCCCAGCACGGCCTCCGTGCTCTGTGACCTGGACGGCTTCGCCTGGAACGATACCGCGTGGATGAAGCAGCGGGCGGCCTTCGACCAGAAGCACAGCCCCATCAACATCTACGAGGTGCATCTGGGCTCCTGGCGCCGGGTGGGCTCCCAGAAGAGCGGCGACGGCGGCAAGGGTGCCAGCGGCGACGATGCCAAGGCCGCGGGCCGCGTCATGACCTATGAGGAAACGGCGGACGAGCTGATTCCCTACGTCCAAGAGATGGGCTATACCCACATCGAGCTCCTGCCGGTGATGGAGCATCCGCTGGATGCCAGCTGGGGCTATCAGGTGTCGGGCTACTTCGCGGCCACGGCCCGCTACGGCAAGCCCCAGGAGCTGATGCGGTTCATTGACCGCTGCCATCAGGCGGGGATTGGCGTGATTCTGGACTGGGTGCCCGCCCACTTCCCGCGGGATGCCATGGGCCTGCGCCGGTTCGATGGCACCGCCTGCTACGAGCATCCCGACCCGCGCCGGGGGGACATGCCCCAGTGGGGCACCCACATGTTCGACATGGCCCGGGGCGAGGTGCAGTCCTTCCTGCTGTCCAGCGCCTGCTTCTGGCTGGAGTGGTTCCATGCCGACGGCATCCGCGTGGACGCGGTGTCCTCCATCGTGTACTATGACTTCTGCCGCAACGAGGGCGAATGGCTGCCCAACAAGTTCGGCGGTCGGGAGAACCTGGACGGCATCGCCTTCCTGCAGAAGCTGAACCAGACGGCGGCCCACGATTTCCCCGGCGTGATGATGATCGCGGAGGAGTCCCATGCCTATCCCGGCGTGACCAAGCCCGCCTACCTGGGCGGCCTGGGCTTCAGCTTCAAGTGGAACATGGGCTGGATGAACGACATGCTGGCCTATGTGGGCTACGATCCCATCTATCGCAAGTGGCACCACGACAAGCTGACCTTCTCCCTGTTCTACGCCTTCTCGGAGAACTTCATCCTGCCCTTCTCCCACGACGAGGTGGTGCACGGCAAGAAGTCCATGCTGGACAAGCAGCCGGGCGACCTGTGGCGGAAGTTCGCGGGCCTGAGGGCGCTCTACGGCTACACCATGGCCCATCCGGGCAAGAAGCTGCTGTTCATGGGCGGCGAGTTCGGGCAGATGATCGAGTGGCGGTTCGACGATCAGCTGGACTGGTTCCTGCTGCTCTACGACAAGCATCCGCAGCTGCAGAAGTGCGTGCGGGAGCTGAACCTGCTCTACCGGGACGTGCCCGCGCTCCACGAGGTGGATGATGGCTGGGACGGCTTCCAG
>JAEDKS010000208.1 GCA_016295665.1 Clostridia bacterium | reverse complement strand
AGGGCGTGCGGGCGGTGCCCAGGATGGTGCCGCCCAGGGTCAGGATGCCGGAGAACTGGTCGCGGGTCATGTGGGAGTAGTCTCCCTCGATCAGGCCGCGATAGCCGTCGTGAATGCCGATAATCTCGCAGTCGAACATCTCATAGGCTGCGCGGGTCACACCGCGGATAGCCGCGTTGAGGCCGGGGCAGTCGCCGCCGCTGGTCAGGATACCGATTCTTCTTTTCATGAAAAAGCGCCTCCTCTGTCAACAAGCATTTGTAACCGTTACCCCTATTATACCATGAGGATACCCGCCTTGCCAATAGGAAATTGCAGATTTTTCGACATCATCCGACAGTTTCAGTCCGCCGGGGGCGCTTCCACGAGCAGCCGCACCGGCCCGAACAGCCCTGCGGGACAGGGAGCGTGCCCGTAGCGCGACTCCAGACAGCTCAGCACGCGGATGGTCAGCCGGTTTTCGCCCAGGCGCAGGTGGGGCGTCAGCGCGCAGGTGAAGGGCGGCTTGAGCAGCGCGTCCACCTCATGCCCGTTCAGTGTGACGCAGGCCAGGTCGCGCACCTCGCCCAGGTCGAGCAGCAGCGCATCGGGGAGCTGCGACAGGGTGAAGTCGGTGTGGTAGCAGACCTCGCCCCAGTACAGCGCCATGCCGGGCCAGGTCTGCCAGTCGCCCAGGGGTGCCGGGTCGAGCCGCCCGCCGGGCCAGGTCGCCCGCCAGCGCAGGGGCAGCGGCAGGGGAAGCAGGGCGGGGGGCGCTGCCACGGGCGCGGTCATCGCGCTGCGGGAGGCGTCCACCGCGAGGAAAACGCTCTCCCGGTAGGGGAGGGTCAGCGGATAGCCGCGCTCCGTCAGCGGCAGGGAGGTCACGGTGCCCTCCCAGGGGGAGAACAGCGCGCAGTCGCCCGTCCGGGGCGGCAGCACCGTGCCTGTCCAGGCGGCATCGCCCTCGTTGACCAGCTCGTAGAGCGTCACGTCGCCGCAGTCGCGGGACAGCACCCGCACCTGCTCCGTCGCGGGATGGAGCTGCAGCGTGCGCAGCCCGCGTGCCTCCAGCGCGTCCGCCATGGCGTCCACGTTCGTGATGCCGTCCTGCCCCGGTACCAGCAGCAGACCGCCCTGCGCCCGGAACAGCGCGAGCTTCGCACGGATGGCGGGGTCGTCCAGCAGGCCCGCGTCCTCCACTGCCAGCGCCCGGTAGCGCTGCGACTGGATGCGGAGCTCTCCGCCCTCTACGGTCACCTGCTCCCGGAGCAGGCTCCGCTCCAGATAGGTGAACTCGATCTGCCGCCGGTACAGGCGGGAGGCCAGCGCCCAGGGCAGCGCCGTCTCCCCGGTGAGAATGGTCACGGGCTGCCGCGCCTGCCCCGCCGTCAGCAGGGCGCAGGAGGAGGCGATGTACCGGGCGATGCGCCCGTACCAGGGCCACCAGATGTTGTTCGGCCCCACGTCCGGGGGCCTGTCACCGAACCGGACGGGCGTGTCCGCGGCGTAGAGAAAGGCATGGGGGAACACCAGATTCACGCCCCGGGCGAAAAGCCAGTTCAGATAGAACAGCATGTCCGACACGGAGAAGGCCCACTGCCGCCCCTGCGGCCCGCAGCAGCCGAAGCACTCGTCGGCGCAGCGCGCCCGTCCCCGGTGGAGGGCGGCGGAGGCGGCACAGAGCGCCTGCGTGCTCTCCGGCCCCTCCAGCGACAGGCCATTCTCCGGCGCGACCCAGCGCCATACCAGATCCTGCCCGGGAATGTCGAAGTACTGCTCCAGCGCGATGTCGTCCGGATGCGCGGGATGACCGGTCAGCGCGATGCCGTGGGCGTGGCACCAGGCCTGAATGGGCGCATAGAACGCCTGCCCCAGCCGCAGGGCGATCAGCCGGTCATAGGCGCTGCGGACGCGCTGCGTCTCCGGGCCGGCGTCCAGCCAGAGCGCGGGCAGGTCGCGGAGCGTCAGCCCCACCTCGGGCAGCATGGCTTCCAGCCCGTTCGTCCATGCCCGCACCTCCGATCCCACGCATCGCCCGGTGGGGCAGGGCTCGTCCACGAAGATGGCCCGGATGGTCGTGCCGAAGTAGCTGCCCATCGCGGCCCAGTAGCGCTCGTGGGTCAGGCGGAGGAAGCACTGCACGGCTTCCGGGTTCAGGATGTCCGCGGCGCGGGGAGCGTTCGGCATGCCGTCGTCCTCGTCCTCATGAATGCCACGGATGGTGCCGCCGGTGAAGCCCTCCAGGAGGGTGACGGCGCGCTCGCCCGGCAGCGCCTTTTCGTCCGGGCTGAGCAGCCGGGTGCCCGCCGGGTCAAGGGCATCCTCCCCAGTCATGCGGAGCGCCAGGCGGGCAACCACGCGCTCGCCGTCCCCGGGAGATACGCAGCCGTCCCGCAGCGTGATGCCCCGGGCGGCGAAGGCCGGGTTCTCCCGCACCACCTGTCCGTTGGCGGAGCCGGAGGGGTACATGCCCTCGTCGTAGAGCACCACCCACATGCCCAGCGCCGCCGCCTCCCGCACCGCGAAGGTCATCAGCGCCAGAAAGCGCTCCGACAGATAGGTCAGGGAGGACGGGATGCCGATGCGCGGATGCAGCACCACCCCCTGCACGCCGTGATGCGCGAAATCCCGGAGCTGCCGCGCCAGCTCCTCCTCCCGCAGATCGCCGTTGAGAAACCAGAAGGGCACCGGGGAAAACTCGTCACCGGGATGCAGAAAGCGCTCCCGGAGCTGCTGAAACATGGTCATAGGCTCACCTCTGCTGCCGTGCATGCGGCGGTCACCGGAGACCACCGCCTCTCAGGGAGCATCGTACCATCTTTGGCGCCCGCTGGCAAGAGGGAAAATCGACCGGGGCGCCAAAACGCAGGAAAAGCTGCCGTCCGCCCGGGTCAGCAGCTCCTCCGCAGAGGGGATGATCCGATTACTTGCCAGCCATCTGGCGCTCGGCCTGCTCGATCAGGCGCTTCACCATGTAGCCGCCGATGGAGCCGGCCTGGCGGGAGGGCAGATCGCCGTTGTAGCCCTGCTTGAGGTTGATGCCCAGCTCACCGGCGATTTCATACTTCATGTTGTCCAGCGCCTGACGGGCCTCGGGCACCATGCCCTGCTGGCTGTTGGCCTTGTTCTGGTTGTTGTTGTACATGGATGGTCTCCTCCTTCAAAATCATGGTCAGGTCGGGAATGAGGGCCATTACTTGCCGGCCATCTGGCGCTCGGCCTGCTCGATCAGGCGCTTCACCATATAGCCGCCGACGTAGCCCGCCTCGCGGGAGGACAGATCGCCGTTGTAGACCTGCTTGAGGTTGACGCCAAGCTCAC
>JAEDKS010000035.1 GCA_016295665.1 Clostridia bacterium | reverse complement strand
GGCGCAACAATCAGGAGCCCGAAACCCGTGAGCAGCTGGCTTCCACCGGCTCCGGCGTGGTCATCGGCGAGGGCTTCGTGCTGACGAACTACCATGTGGTGGAGGATGCCTCCAGCCTGAAGGTGACCGTCACCGACGACGCGGGCGAGACCGTTGAGTCCGCCGCCTCCCTCGTGGCTTATGACGAGAATCTGGATGCGGCCATCATCTACGCGCCCGAGTGCACCCTGCCCGCCGTCACGCTGGGCGACAGCGACAGTTTGCTGGTCGGCGACTGGGCCATCTGCATCGGCAATCCGCTGGGCTTCACCAAGACGACCACCGTGGGCATCGTGTCCGCGCTGAACCGCTCCGTGGAATCCGAGACCTATGACAAGTACGGGCGCAAGGAAACCATCTCCAACGCCATGATTCAGGTGGACGCAGCCATCAACTCCGGCAACTCCGGCGGCGGCATGTTCTCCGTGACCGGCGAGCTGATGGGCATTCCCTCCCTGAAGTACACCGGCAGCTATTACTCCGGCGCCACGGTGGAGGGCATCGGCATGTGCATCCCGATCAATGCCGCCAAGCCCCTGATTGAGGACGTGCTCTCCGGCAAGATCAAGACCCCCGAGGTGACGCCCTCCGAGAGCAAGGAGACGGCTGCCGACAACGGCATCAACCTGAGCGGCAAGCCCCGCATGGGCATCACCATCGCCTCGATGAACGCCAACTCCTCCGCCGTGATGAACGGCACGCTGCCCAAGGGCGTGTACGTGTCCGAGGTGGAGAGCGGCAGCCCTGCCGAGGCGGCGGGCATGCAGGTGGGCGACATCATCGTGGACGTGAACGATAACGTCATCACCAGCACCTCCGCGCTGCAGAGCATCGTGGCGGAGTACAAGGCCGGCGACACCCTGCAGGTCAAGGTCTACCGCGTGCCCGGTCTGGCGGATCTCACCAGCATGGACGAGATTCCCGACGGCTCGTATGTGGATCTGGAGATCACCCTGGCGGTGATGGATGACGTCAAGCAGTAAGCGCGCTGACGGACGGGGAGCAGGAAGCGGATTCCTGCTCCCCTTTTGGCGGCCCCGGGGAGGCCATGGAAAAAATCACCGGGCACAAGATGGCCCTGCGGCCTTGCAATCATGGGCGGCTTATGCTATGCTACCCCTATACAAAGGCGGGAGGTGCCGGGATGACCACGATCACATGGCTTGACCTGGGCGTTGATCTGATTCTGTATTCCTTTCTGGGCTGGGTGCTGGAGGCCACCTGGTACGCCGTGACCCGGCGCAGGTTCTACAATCGCGGCGTGCTGACGCTGCCGCTGCTCATCTCCTATGGCGTGACCTTTGACCTGCTGGTGATCGTGCTGCCGTCTCTGGAGGGCAACTACTTCTATCAGTATGTGGCAACGCTGATGATCGTCTCCGTGGTGGAGAGCCTGTCGGGCTTCCTGATGCGCCGCATGAGCCCCCGGCTCCAGTGGGGCTCCGACCGGGAGCGGCTGTTCTCCGGCAGCGGCAAGGGCCTGGTGTCCTCGCTGGTGATCGCTGCGGCCTACTACGGGGCCTATCTGGTGCTGCATCCCATCCTCATGGCGGGGCTGGCGCTGGTGCCCTGGGTGGTTGAGCTGATCGTGGTGCTGGTGCTGCTGGCGCTGATTCTGTTCGACTTTGTAACCGTGCTCATCGCCATGCGCAAGGGGGACGGCGCCTCCTACCAGAAGCGGCAGGAGGAGGGCAGTCAGGGCTGGCTGTCGGCGCGGCTGTTCAGCGCTATCTGGCGCAGGCTGAAGAAGGCCTATCCGGGTATCCGGGAGACCGAGCCGGAGGAGGAGGGCACCTACACCTTCGCCAAGGGGCTGTGCTTTGACAAGCTCATCTGGGTGTTTCTGGTCTGTGCCCTGCTGGGGGACATCATCGAGACCATCTCCGGCGTGATCGGCGGACAGTTCTTCAGCCGCTCGAGCGTGCTGTACGGCCCCTTCAGCTTCGTCTGGGGGCTGGGCGGCGTGCTGCTGACCATCACGCTCCAGCCGCTGGCGGGGAAGCACGACCGGTATGTGTTCCTGGCGGGCTTCGTGATTGGCGGCGTGTACGAGTACATGTGCAGCCTGTTCACCGAGATCGTGTTCGGCACGGTGTTCTGGGACTACAGCTGGATGCCCCTCAACATCGGCGGGCGCACCAACGTGCTGTACTGCTTCTGCTGGGGCGCGCTGGCGGTCATCTGGGTGAAGATTCTGTACCCGTTCATGTCGAAGTGGATTGAGAAGCTGCCGGCGGTCATCGGCAAGGTCATCACCTGGGTGGTGGTGTGCTTCATGGTGGCGAACGCGCTGCTGACCAGCGCCGCCATGCTGCGCTTTGACAGCCGTCAGGTGCGCCCGGAGCCGGCGAACAGCTTCGAAGCGTTCCTGGACAGCCAGTATGACGATGACTTCATGACCCATCGCTGGCAGAACATGGTGGTCACGGAGAAGAAGGCCCCGCAGGAGGAAGCGGGGGACGAGGCATCCCCGGAGGACGCGGCGGAAGGCGGCGCTGCATCGGAAAGCGAAGCGGCGGAATGAAGTACAGGGAGCGGCGCGGCAGCCGCTCTCTTTTTTTGCGGCGGGGGCTTGACAGGGCGGCCTGCGCGTGGTATCATATCGACGCATCGAAAAGCGTCGATGGGAGGTAACATCATGGACATGACGCTGGAGCAGCAGGCACGGGTGTTCAAGGCCTTCTGCGACGAGAACCGGCTGGCGATTCTGCGGCTGCTGTCCACGGGGGAGAAGTGCGCCTGCCGGCTTCAGATTGAGCTGGCGATCGGTCAGTCCACCCTGTCCCACCACATGCGCATCCTCTGCGATGCCGGCGTGGTGCGATCCCGGCACGAGGGCAAGTGGACGCACTACTCCCTGAACCGGGAGGGTGGCGAGCAGGCACTGGCGCTGCTGGCGGAGGTGCTGCAGCTGAGGGCATAGGCGATCTGCTTTTGTGCAGCAAACATCGACATATGTAGATTTATGGAGGTAAACGATGGGCTGGTGGACATTCCTTCAGGACGAGGTGCTGGGCATGCGGTGGCTCAGCCGGCTGATCGGGCAGGGGCTGACGGCGCTGGGGCTGGACGTGTCGGGACGGCTGGGCGGCAGCGTGCTGTTCTTCCTGTATGACACCGTGAAGATTCTGGTGCTGCTGGGCGTGCTGATCTTCCTGATCTCCTATGTGCAGAGCTTCTTCCCGCCGGAGCGGAGCCGGCGCATTCTCGGGCGCTTCCATGGGCTGGGCGCCAACTGCGTGGCGGCGCTGCTGGGCACCGTGACGCCCTTCTGCTCCTGCTCGTCGATTCCGCTGTTCATCGGCTTCACCAGCGCGGGGCTGCCGCTGGGCGTCACCTTCTCGTTCCTGATCTCCTCGCCCATGGTGGACCTGGGGTCGCTGGTGCTGTTGATGAGCGTGTTCGGCGGACGGGTGGCGGTGGTCTATGTGGTGCTGGGGCTGGTGATCGCCGTGCTGGGCGGCACGCTCATCGAGCGGCTGCACCTGGAGGGTGAGGTGGAGGAGTTCATCCGCCGGGCCACCATGGCGGACGGGCCACAGGAGCAGCTGCGCATCCGGGATCGGCTGCGCTACGCCTGGGGGCAGGTGGTGCAGACCGCCCGGAAGGTGCTGCCCTATGTGCTGGTGGGCGTGGCGCTGGGCGCGGTGATCCACAACTGGATTCCGGAGGCGTTCATCGTGGGGCTGCTGGGGGAGAACAACCCCTTCGGCGTGGTGCTGGCGGCGCTGGCGGGCATTCCCATGTACGCGGATATCTTCGGCACGATTCCCATCGCGGAGGCGCTGCTGGCCAAGGGCGCGCAGCTGGGCGTGGTGCTGGCGTTCATGATGGGCGTGACCACCCTGTCGCTGCCCTCCATGATCATGCTGCGCAAAGCCGTGAAGCCGAAGCTGCTGGGCATCTTCATCGCCATCTGCACGGTGGGCATCATGCTGGTGGGCTACTTTTTCAACGCGATCTCACCCCTGCTGCTATAAGCGGTGGGCGGGGAAGAAGAAAACAAGGAGGATACGATCATGGCTCTGTTCCATCTTGGAAAGAAGCAGGAGGAAGCGAAGGCTCCCGCCTGCGCCTGCGGCGGCGCTCCCACGGAGGAGACGGGGGTGCCGGGCGGCGCCTGCTGCTGCCCGGAGGCCGCGGAGGGCAAAATCTGCTGCGTGAAGGTGCTGGGGGCGGGCTGCAAGACATGCCACACGCTCCATGAACGGGCCTGCGAGGCGGTTCGCGCCCTGGGGCTGACGCTGGAGGTGGCGTACATCACCGACATGGAGCTGGTGATGCGCTACGGCGTGATGCGCATGCCGGTACTGGTCATCAACGAGCAGGTGGCGAGCGCGGGCAAGCTGCTGACGGTCGCGGAGATCGAGGCGCTGCTGCGGGAGCGCATGGCATAAGGGCGGGCAGGTCGCCCGAAAGACAAACGCCCCACCGGGAGGCTGCTTTTCGGCCTTCTGGTGGGGCGTTGCCCGCGTTGGCGGGTCAGGGCTGGTCGTAGGTGTCCAGGAAATGGTGGGTCACGCCGTGCTGCTTCCAGCCGATGACCGTGTCCAGGCAGACGTTCTCCACGCTGCGGAAGATGTGGTTCTCAATGTCGGGGTTGGTCGCCTTCAGCTGACGGATCAGCGCCTTGGCCTCCATCCGCTTGGAGGGATTCTCCTCGCTGCTGCAGGTGGTGCAGGTGTCCGTGAACTTGCACGCGCACTGGATGAAGTGCAGGTTGTTATAGTCGCGCCAGGCCTTGATGTCGTCCTCTCGAATCAGGTACAGGGGGCGGATCAGCTCCATGCCCTCGAAGTTGGTGGCGTGGAGCTTGGGCATCATCGTCTGAATCTGCGCACCGTAGAGCATGCCCATCAGGATAGTCTCGATCACGTCGTCGAAGTGGTGCCCGAGGGCGATCTTGTTGCAGCCGAGCTTCCGGGCGAAGCTGTACAGGTAGCCCCGGCGCATCCGTGCGCACAGGTAGCAGGGCGATTTGGGGGCATGGTAGACAGAGTCGAAGATGTCCGTCTCGAAGATGTGGATGGGAATGGCGAGCTTGCGCGCATTCTCCTCGATGATCTGGCGATTGGCAGGGCTGTAGCCCGGATCCATCACCAGATATTCCACGTCGAACGGAAACCGGGTGTGCCGCCGGAGCTTCTGGAACAGCTTCGCCATCAGCATGGAGTCCTTGCCGCCGGAGATGCACACCGCGACGCGGTCGCCGGGCTGGAGCAGGTCGTAGGTCTTGATGGCCCGGGTGAACTTGCTCCACAGCTTCTGGCGGAACTTCTTCTCCAGACTGGCCTCCGCCCGGGCCGCGACCGCCTCCGCCTCCTGCTGCGCCAGGTGATGGAGCAGCCACGCCGGATAGCCGCCCATCAGGCTGGAGGCGCAGATGCCGCGATCCCGCAGCGTCTGTGCGGCATCCTGGCTGAAGATGCCCCGGGCGCAGACCAGCACCACGGGCACATCCGTCTCCGGGCACCAGCTCTCCACCTCCTGCGGGGAGAGCGCTATGGCGCCCGGAATGCCCCCGCGCTCCCGCTCCTCTGCCGAGCGCATGTCCGCCAGCAGATAGCTGCCCTCGGGCTCCCGGGACAGGGCTTCCATCGTGATTTCCAGAGGCAACCGTTCCATGCCATTTCCTCCTGCGGGATGCGGCGGAATCGCGCACAGGGCGGGCAGCCGCATCCTGAATCATTATAGCGCATTTGTCTACCGTGTCAATGCACTTTTCCTGGCCGAAGGGACGGCGCTCTGGCCCAGGAGGCAGGCTATGCATCGCATCCATTCGACAATTTTTATCAAAATAGCGACAGTAAGAACAAAACTACACAATTGTTATCTTGTAAATTCCGCCCCCGCTGTGTATGATTATTTCCATCACGCATCGGTCGGAGGGGGGAAAGCCGCATGGGGGCGCTCACGGGGAAGCGCATTCTTGTGCTTGCCAATGACATCAAGACCATCCGCTGGTTCCGGATGGAGCTTCTGCGGGCGCTGCTTGGCCTGGGGGCCGAGGTGCATCTTGTGATGCCAGACGCCGGGGATGAGCGCGATCTTCTGGACATGGGCTGCCTGATTCATCATGTAACGCTCTCCCGGCACGGCTGCAACCCGCTTGTGGAGCTGGGGCTGCTGGGGCAGTACCGGGCGCTCTTTCAAAGGCTCAGGCCCGACCTCGTCCTTTCCTTCACCATCAAGCCGAATATCTATGGCACCCTGACGGCGCACCGGGCCGGGTGCCCCATCGTGTGCAACATCACCGGCACCGGGGCCGCGTTCCTGAAGAACAACGGGCTCAGCGCGGTGATCCGCCATCTCTACCGGTATGCTCTGCCCCACGCCCATCGGGTCTTTTTCCAGAACCGGGAGGACATGCACTACTTTCAGACGCATCACCTGCTCGGCGGAAACGGTGAGCTGCTTCCCTGGGGCAGCGGCGTGAACCTGACGCTGCACACCCCGTCCCCCATGCCGCCGGACGGGATCACGCACTTCGTGTTCGTGGGCCGGGTGGTGGCGATCAAGGGCGTGGACACGCTGTTTGCCTGCGCGGAGCGGATGGCCCGGGAGAAGCTGCCCTGCCGCTTTCATATCGCCGGTGTCGTGGAAGCGAGTCGCTATCAGAAGCGCGTCAAGGCGCTGCGGGAGGCCGGGGTGCTGATCGACCACGGGCTCTGTTCGCCCATCGACCCCGTGCTGCGGGCATGTCACTGTGTGGTGCTGCCCTCCCTGGGCGGCGAGGGCGTGCCGAACTCGCTGATGGAGGGCAGCGCCTGTGGGCGGGCCTGCATCGCGTCCCGAGTCAACGGCTCCCGGGATGTGGTCATCGACGGCAAGACGGGCTTCCTGTTCCCTGCCGGGGATGAGGAGGCGCTGTACGACTGCCTGGTGCGCTTCATGCGCCTGCCCTATGCGGAGAAGGTCGCCATGGGGCAGGCCGGACGGCGGCACGTGGAGGCGCACTACGACCGGCAGAATGTGGTGGATCGCTACTGCCGGGAGGCCATCGAACTGCTTGGAGGAGAACCCACATGACGACAGCACCCCGCACGACCGTAACGCCCGTCAGCGTCATCATCCCTACCCGCCGCCGCCCCGAACAGCTGCTGGAAAGCGTCGCCTCCGCGCTGGCTTCCGATTACCCGGACTTTGAGGTCATCGTGGTGGATGACAGCGGCCCCTGCCCCGAGCGGGAACGGACGGAGCAGCGGCTGCGGCCCCTGCTGGCGCGGCATGCCAACCTCCGCTACCTTCAGCATCCGGAGCGCCGGAACGGCTCCGCTGCCCGGAATACCGGCATCCGCGCCGCCCGGGGCGGGTACCTGATGTTCCTGGACGATGACGACCTCTTTCTTCCCGGGAAGATGGCGGCGCAGGCCGCGTTCCTCGACGCGCACGACAGCACCTGGGGCGCCTGCTATACCCGCTACACGGATCGCAGGGACGGGCGCACCGTGTCCCGCAGCGGCGAGACGCGGCAGGGCTGGCTGCTCCGGGAGGAGCTGGCCCGGAACCTGTTCCTCCATGCCGGCTCCAATCTGATGGTGCGGCGCGAGGTCGTGGAGGCGCTGGGCGGGTTCGACGAATCCTTTGTGCGCAATCAGGACATGGAGTTCATGGTGCGTCTGCTCAAGGGCTGGCAGCTCGGCTTTGTGGACGTGGCGGGCCTCGTGGTCAACCTGCACCCGCGCCCGGGCGTCCGCATGCTGGAGGTGACCCGGCAGTTCCTGGACAAGTTCCGGCCGGACATTCAGGCGCTGCCGGAGGAGGAGCAGCGGATGGTGCTGCGCATGCTGGCCCTGCAGCAGATCCGGGCCGTGCTGTCGGAGCGGAGCGACCCGCGCTCATGCCGGGCGCTGATGCGGGAGCACGGGCTGCGCACGCCGGACGTGCTGCGCTACTTCGCCCACCTGCTCCGTCGAAGGGTCACGGGCGTGACCTGCGGCTACCCGCTGGAGCGACTCAGGGACAGGGGGAAAGGACGAAGATAAAGAAAAAGGGACGCGCTTGAGCATCCCTTTTTTAGCAGCTACCTGCCGTGCCGGGCCATGCGCTTGCGCTCTGCGCGCACGGTGCGCCGCCAGGACAGGGGGTAGAGCAGCACCAGCATGGGGAACACCTCCAGGCGCCCGGCGAGCATGTCGAAGATCATGACCAGCTTGCTGAGCACGGTGAAGCCGGCGAAGTTGGAGGTGGGGCCGGCGGTGCCGAGGCCGGGGCCGATGTTGTTGAAGGTGGCGGCGACGGCGGTGACGGTGCTGACCAGATCCTGATTCTCCAGAGACACCAGCAGCACCGAGACGCAGAAGATCATCATCGCGGCAAAGAGGTAGACGAACATGGAGCGGAGCGTGTCCTCGCCCACGTCGTGGCCCTCAAAGCGGATGGCGCGCACCTCCCGGGGGTGGATGTAGCCGCGCAGGTGGCGGATGAGCATCTTGGCGGCGATGACGAACCGGGAGACCTTCAGACCGCCGCCGGTGGAGCCGGCACAGGCGCCGATGAACATCAGCAGCACCAGAATCAGCTTGGACAGGGTGGGCCACAGGTCAAAGTCCACGGTGGCATAGCCGGTGGTGGTGATGATGGAGGACACCTGGAAGGCGGCGTTGCGCACGTTGTGCTCCGGGGTCAGGTCGCCGTCGAAGCAGTTCATGGTGATGAGGACGGTCGCAGCCAGAATGACGCCCAGATAGACGCGCACCTCCTCGCTGCGGAGGGCCTCGCGGAAGTGCCGGGCATACAGCAGAAAGTACACGTTGAAGTTGACGCCAAAGAGCACCATGAACACGGTCACAATCCACTGAATGGCGGGGGAGTACCCGGCGATGGAGTCCGCCCGAACGCCGAAGCCGCCGGTGCCCGCCGTGCCGAAGGCGGTGCACACGGCGTCAAACACCGACATGCCCGCCACGAGCAGGCACACGATCTCCGCCATGGTCAGGGCAAAGTACATGCAGTAGAGAATCCGCGCGGTGTAGCGCATCCGGGGCACCAGCTTGCCCACGGAGGGGCCGGGGCTCTCGGCGCGCATCAGGTTCAGGTTGGAGCCGCTCACCATCGGCATCACCGCCAGCAGGAACACCAGCACGCCCATGCCGCCGATCCAGTGGGAGAAGCAGCGCCACAGATTGGTGCCGTGGGACAGCAGCTCCACGTTGGCGACCACGCTGGCGCCGGTGGTGGTGAAGCCGGAGACCATCTCAAAGAAGGCATCCACGAAGTGGGGAATCTCCCCGGTGAGCATGAACGGCATACAGCCGAAAAGGCTCATCACAATCCAACCCAGGGCGGTCACGGCATAGGCTTCCTTGGCGTAGAAGGCCAGCTTCTGGGGCTTGCGGCGGCCCAGCAGCCAGCCGGTGAGCAGGCACAGGGCGCTCACGCCCAGAAACGCCATGCTGGCGGGCTCACGGTAGCAGGCGGAGACCAGCGCGGGCAGCAGCAGGAAGGCCGACTCGATGCGCAGAATCCAGCCCAGGATATACACAATGGTTGTTATATTCATGGCAGCAGTTGCTCACCTCGTCAGGCCAGAATATCGCCGATGTCCCCGAACCCGGTGTGGGTGGTGACGATGATGACGTGATCGCCCGCCTGAATCCTGTCCTGACCGCGGGGGAAGATCATCCGCCCGTTGTGGCTGATGCAGGCGATGCGCAGGTTGTCCTTGGTTTTCAGCTCCATCAGGGGAATGCCGATGACCGGGGCATCCTTTTCCACGTGGAATTCCACGACCTCCACCCGGTTGTCGAACAGGTGATACAGCGTCTCCACGTTGCTGCCGATGGAGTTCTGACGGGCGCGGACGTAGGCGATAATCAGCTCGGCGGTGATGTACTTGGGATAGACCACGCTGCCCAGCTGCAGGCTGTCGATCACGTTGTTGAAGGTGATGCGGTTAATCTTGGTGATGGTCTTGGCGTTTGACACCCGCTGGGCGTACAGGGTGAGCAGGATGTTCTCCTCATCCACGTCGGTCAGGGGGACGAAGGCGTCGGTGGTCTCCAGCCCCTCCTCCCGCAGCAGCTCCTCGTTGGTGCCGTCGCCGTAGATGACCGTGGCGTTCGGCAGCAGGCTGGTCAGCTCCTCGCAGCGGCGGCTGTTCTGCTCGATGATGCGCACCTCCACCTTCTGCTCCAGCAGCTTGCGCGCCAGGTAGTAGGTCACCCGTCCGCCGCCGATGATGAGGCAGGTGCGGGCATGGGGAGCGTACATCCCGATGGTGGGGAAGATGCGGTAGGCGTCGTTGGAGGCGGACAGCAGGCTCAGCTCGTCCCCCTCCTCCAGCACGAAGGAGCCGTCGGGGATGGTCACGATGCCGTCCCGCTCCACGGCGCAGGCCAGGAAGCCGAAGGGGAACAGGTTGTTCATCTCCATGACGCTCATGCCGCACAGCCGGTTGCCCCGGGGGATCATGAACTGCACCAGCTCCGCCTGTCCCTTGGCGAAGGCGCTGACGGTCAGCGCCTGGGGGCGGGCGATGACCCGGGCAATCTCGCGGGCCGCCTCCATCTCCGGATTGATAATCATGGAGAGCCCCAGCTGCTGCCGCAGGTAGGTCAGCTCCTCGCTGTAGTCGGGGTTGCGCACCCGCGCGATGGCGGACAGCGAGCCGCCCGCCTTCCGAGCGATGGTGCAGCAGAGCATGTTCAGCTCATCGGAGCCGGTCACGGCGATCACCATGTCGGCCTCCTTGAGGCCGGCGCTCTCCAGCACCTGACGGCTGGCGCCGTTGCCGGATACGGTCATCACGTCGTAGGATTCATTCAGGTTGGAGAGCACGTGACTGTCCGTGTCCACCACCGTGATGTCGTGTCCCTCCCGGACGAGCTGCTCCGTCAGCGTGTGGCCCACCTTGCCGCAGCCGACAATGATGATGCGCAGCGCTGTCTGCTTCCTTTTGCGTGGTCCGAACAAAGCCTTCTTCCTCCATTCCGTTTCGCGTCCGGCGCGGGGGGCGGAATTCCCTGCTGATGAATACACGCCTTCCATTATAGCAGTATTTCTGGTTTGGTCAATCGTTTTTCCGGGATTTGCATCAGGCGAATGGGGGCTGGGGAGCTGCCTGCAGCGCATGGAAAAAGGGAACGGGCTTCCGCTGACGGAGCCCGTTCCCGGGATAGCTTCTTGGGACGCACCGTTCGTCCAGCCTGAAATTACCGGTTCAGGATGGTCTTCTCGGTCTCCTTGTCGAAGAAGTGCAGGCGGCTGGTGTCGAAGCACACTTCGATGGTGTCGCCGGCGCGGCTGGTGGTACGGGGATCAACGCGGGCGGTGATGTTGCCGTCCTTGCCGGTGGTGGTCAGGTACAGATAGGTCTCGGAGCCCATCTGCTCGGTCACTTCCACGCCGACCTTGATCTTGGCGGTGGAGAACTTCGCCAGCGCCTCGGGATCATCGGAGATGTTCTCGGGACGGATGCCCAGCACGACGTCCTTGTTGATGTAGCTCTCGTCCACGAACTTGGCAACCTTGGCCTGAGGAACAACGATCTTGTTCTCGCCGAAGGTAGCGACCACATCCTGGCCTTCCTTGGACAGATGCACGTTGAAGAAGTTCATCTGGGGGCTGCCGATGAAGCCGGCGACGAACTCGTTGGTGGGATAGTCGTAGAGGTTCTGGGGGGTATCCACCTGCTGCACCACGCCGTCCTTCATAACCACGATACGGGAAGCCATGGTCATGGCCTCGGTCTGGTCATGGGTAACGTAGATGAAGGTGGTCTGCAGGCGCTGATGCAGCTTGGTGATCTCGGTACGCATCGGCACGCGCAGCTTGGCGTCCAGGTTGGACAGAGGCTCGTCGAACAGGAAGACCTTGGGCTCACGGACGATGGCACGGCCCAGAGCAACACGCTGACGCTGGCCGCCGGACAGAGCCTTGGGCTTACGGTTCAGCAGGTGCGCGATGTCCAGGATCTTGGCGGCCTCTTCCACGCGGCGCTTGATCTCATCCTTGGGGGTCTTGCGCAGCTTCAGGCCGAAGGCCATGTTGTCGAACACGGTCATATGAGGATACAGAGCGTAGTTCTGGAACACCATGGCGATATCGCGGTCCTTGGGCGCCACGTCGTTCACCAGACGGTCACCGATATAAAGCTCGCCGTCGGAGATCTCCTCCAGGCCGGCCACCATGCGCAGGGTGGTGGACTTGCCGCAGCCGGAAGGACCGACCAGCACGATGAATTCCTTGTCCTCGATTTCCAGGCAGAAATCGCTCACGGCGGTCACACCGCCCTGATACACCTTGTAGATGTGCTGCAGGGACAAACTTGCCATTGGTATCTTCCTCCTCATTAATCCTGCCGGGGCACACCTGTGTGCCGCCCGCATTGATGTACCTGTATTATAATCGTTTTCCGGGAAAAATGGAATTGGCTAAAGTGACAAGCATTTTCCTGTTTCTTTGTTCATAATGTTAGCACTGGCCTGTTAGGAACCAGATTTGGCAGGAGGGAAAGGGTACATACTCCCGGCCTTTCCGGGCAAATTATCCGGGAAGGGGAGGCGGAAAGGATGCGGAAAAACAGGGCGGGACGCGGGCTGGGACTGTGTCTGCTGCTGACGGGGGCGGCGGTGGCGGGGCTGCTGCTGATGGGGGCGGCGCGGGCCGGGAGGACGACGGCGGTGCGGCTCTGCCGGGTGACGGCGGGGCGCATGGAGCAGCGCGTGGCGGCGGCGGCGCAGGTGCGGGGCGCGGAGGAGTATGCGGCGCTCTGCCCGGTCTCCGGGGTGGTGGCGCAGGTCTATGTGCTGCCCGGGGACGCCGTGACCGCCGGACAGCCCCTGCTGCGGCTGGATGCCGCCGCGCAGGAGAGCGCCCTATCCGCGGCCCTCGCCGCCGGGCAGGAGAGCGGGGGACTGGCGCAGCAGGTCTCTGCGGCGCTGTCCGTGCCGGAAACGGGGCTGCAGGAGGCCGCTGCCTCCCGGCGGGCCACGGAGCTTGCGGGCCTGCAGCAGGCGCTGGAAGTGATGACTGTCCGCGCCCCGGCGGACGGGGTGGTGCAGCAGGTGCTGGTGGCGGAGCACGGCGGCGTGGTGGCGGGCAGCGCGGCGGTGACCATGAGCAGCTTGGCGCAGGAGGTGCGCTGCGCCCTGGTGCCCCGGGACGCGGAGCGGGTCGCGGTGGGCATGGAGGCGTATCTGCGGCAGGACGGAGCGCTCGTGGGCACGGCGGAGGTGACCAGGGTGGCGCCGCCCTCCGTGGACGCGGAGACCGGCGTGACGGTGCAGCTGGTGACCCTGCAGCCCCGGGAGCCCCTGTCCCTGCCCGTCGGGGCGCAGGTGGACGCGGAGATCGAGCTGGAGGCCCATGAGGGTGCCGCCCTGCTGCCGCTGACCGCCCTGTGTGCGGGCAACCGGGTGTGGTGGCTGGCGGAGGGGCGCGTGTGGCAGACGGAGGTGGAGGTGCTGATGCGGGACACGGAGATGTGCTGGGTGAACCTGCCCGTGGGCACGGCGGTGGTGGACAGCCCCGCCGGGCTGACCGAGGGTGCGCGGGTGGAGGTGGCGGAATGAGGCTTTGGGACGCCATCGGTCTCGCCGCGCTGAACCTGCGCAAGAGCCCCGGCAAGACCCTGCTGACCGTGCTGGGGCTGGGCGTGGGCATCGGCGCTATCCTGACGGTCATGACCCTGGGCGCGGCGGGCGAGGAGCAGGTGGAGGTGGAGATCGCCCGGCTGGGGGTGGACAAGGTGTGGATTACCGCCGGCACGGAGGGCACCCTGACGCCGGAGGACGCCCCCGCTGTGGCGCTGGCCTCGGGGGCACCCGCCTGTGCCGCGGCCTACACCGCCGCGCCCGTTTCCATGGGCGGCGACCGGGCGACGGCGCAGGTCAGCGGCTACGACGGCAGCGCGGAGGCGGTGCATGGTCTGACAGCAAAGGAGGGGCGGCTCTTTCTGCCGGAGGAGTACGCGGCGGGCGCGGCGGTGGCGCTGGTGGACGAGGCGCTGGAGAAGAAGCTGGGCGGCAGCGTGGTGGGCGGCTATCTGGATGTGGGGATGCGGCGATTCCGGGTGGTGGGCGTGGTGTCGGCGGCGGTGCCACAGGCGCTGACGCAGACCTCCGGCACGGTGGTGCTGCCCCTGCGGGCACTGATGGACACCCTGCCCGTGCAGGTCAGCGAGATCACCGTCAGTGTGCCGCAGGGGCAGCTGGCGGAGGACGTCAGCCGCCGGGCCCTGGAGGCGCTGGCGGGCCGGGGCACCTTTCAGGCGCTGACCCTGCAGGAGGAGATCGAGGCGGCACGGTCGGTGGTGCGCATCTTTGTGATGGTGCTGGCCTGCGTGGCGGCGGTGTGCATGCTGACCGGCGTCATCGGCGTGATGAACATCCTGCTGGTCAGCGTGCGGGAGCGGCGCCGGGAGATCGGCCTGCTGAAGGCCGTCGGCGGCACCTCGGGGCAGGTGGGGGTGCTGTTCCTGCTGGAGGCCGGGGGCTACAGCCTGCTGGGGTGCGTGCTGGGGGCGCTGCTGGGCGCGGTCATGATCGCCGCCTTCGGGGCGTGGATCGGGCTGGACGCCCGGCTTTCGCCCGGCACCGCCCTCGCCGTCATGGCAGCGGCGCTGGGCACCGGGCTGGCCTTCGGGGTGCTGCCCGCCATCCGCGCGGCCCGGCTGATGCCCGTGGAGGCGCTTCGGGACGGCGGCTGAGGGCACCTGGCGGGGCAGTGGAACAATTCGTGCAAATTCATCCGGTTTTTACCTTGACAATCCGGCTTTCATGTGCTACAATCACCTCTGTTCCCATGCGCCCGTAGCTCAGTTGGATAGAGCGTCAGACTCCGACTCTGAAGGCCACAGGTTCGACTCCTGCCGGGCGTACATCGAGAAGCGGTTGAAAAACCGCTTATTTTTGCGCTATCCGGGCATGGACGTGACCTTATTCCACATGTACAAAATCCGAGAAGGAGATCAGTATGCGTAACGCTTTTGACTGAATAACCAATTATCACGCATTTTGCCCCATTTTGACTGATTGAAACGGTTCAAAAACGGTTCAAACTTTTCGGCCTGCAACCGCAGTTGCCGCCTTGCTTTGAGGGCTTTCGGAAAGATTCATTGCCATGAATCTCGTCAGCCTTTCCGCGTCGATCTTCTCCCGCTCTTTGGTGAGCTTGGCGTAGACCTCCATGATCATGGTGGCGTCCTCGTGGCCCATCCAGGCTTGCAGCGTCTTGACGGGGATTTCCGCCTCATATGCCCTGGTGCAGAAGTCAACGCGGAAGTCATGGCAGCGAATTTTGACCTCTCTCCATGGAGGCAGCTGCTCGCCCCTGGCCAGCAGCGCCTTGTGCGCTTTGGTTTTGCCGTACCAGCGCTTGTGGCAGCCGTTGACCTGTGTTTCCAGAAAGCACAGATAGGAGCTGAACCGGTTCTGGAATGCGGTTTCGGACATCAAGGCGCCGTTCTGCTTGGCACAGATCAGGCCGTGGTGTCCGCGCAGGGCATCTTCCAAAGGCTTCACCAGAGGAATCGTGCGCTGGGCCGCCTCGGTTTTGCCCGGGGAGGCTACAGCCTGATTTCCCTCTGAAAAGGATACCGCGCCGCGCACGGTGATTGTCTTATTGGCAAAATCGACATCCCGATCAACATCCAGATACAGCGCCTCGCCGCGTCGCAGGCCAGATAGCATCATGACCATCGCACATAAGCCAAAGGGATGTTCCTGATAGGTAGAGCAGATCAGTTTGCGCTCCCAAGGCTCCAGGGCACGGTGCCCCTCGCATTTTTTCGTCCTGGGGTGCTTGACGATCTCCATGGGATTCCGAAGAATCACGCCTTCCGCCAGCGCCGTGCGGAAGATCCCCCGCAGGGTGGTCATAAACTTCCCCACATACGTCGGAGAATAGCAGGACAGACTATTGCATACTGCCTGCAGATCTGTTGCCGTAATCCCCTTCATCAGCTTGACCCTGATTCTGGAGGCCGCGTACTCCATCATACGGATATACTCACGGCGCTGTTTCTCACAGCACGCTGCCCGGTACACCTCAATCCATGTCAAGGCGTATTCGCGGAAGGTCATGTTCTCCATATCGTGATTCAGGCCGACCTTTTCATCGTCAATCCAGGCTTCACGCTTACGTTCAGCCTCGGTCCTGGTTTTGCCGTAAAACTGCTTGGTGCCGTAGTTGACCTTATAGCGGCCGTCGGCACGCTTGGTAATCTTGTGCTGGGACATATTCATTCCTCCTGAAAATGTCCCGCATGATATGTCAGTCGATGCAGTTATCAAGGTGCGTGGGGCGGCGGGGTGCCGCTCCCACGTCCATGATAGCAGATTTTCTCATGCGGGACAAGCCTTTTGCCTGTAAAACATGGCTTCCATCAGGCGACACGGTCACCTCCGCACTGCGCATCAATCCAGCGCTGCAAACCAGCCCGGTTCACAAGGATTCGCTGACCGATGCGGAAGGCAGGAAAATGCTCCCGCTTCACCAGTTCATAGGCCGTGGGGCGGGAAATGTTCAGCTCTGCCGCCATTTCATCCACGGTCATGGTCATGCGAGGGACAGCCGGAGCCGCTTTTGTGGACGACTCCGGCTCCTGCATGGGATTCTGCATTGCTCGATGAAACATCATGTATCCTCAACTTTCTACTTTATTTTGTTTTCCGGGACTGCCCGACAAGGAGCAAGAAATACCTCCGCGCAACCAAACGGCTTCAACCATCGCAAAACATGTTGATGTCTATTCCGCAGATTGACGCCCGGGTATGGATGCTTGTTTACCTTTTTCACTCTTTTTGGTTGATTGGTTGAGAAAGATACGCCAAACGGAGGAAAGCAGCACAACGCAAGGCTTTGCGGCGCCCCTCTGTCGGGCTTTTCCTTCAACTGTCCTTCAACCATCCGGCCATCAAGCGGTCAACTTTCCTTCATCGCCACGCAGAAATTCCGGCGGCATCCCCTGCGCGAGGGCTTCCTCTGCTGTGATTTGGGTAAAATGGAGTTGGTTGACACGCGGTTGGTTGACGATAAACGCGGTATCGTCCGCGTCGCTTATGCGCTCCCAGCCCTTCTGCTTGCCATACCGTGCGCCAAAGGAGCGGGCTGTATCGAAACGCCGC
>JAEDKS010000207.1 GCA_016295665.1 Clostridia bacterium | reverse complement strand
TGGCCCATGGTCATGCTGATGGTGGGCGTGAACGGCGTGGGCAAGACCACCACCATCGGCAAGCTGGCCCTGCGCTTCCAGTCCATCGGGCGCAAGGTGATGCTGTGCGCGGGCGACACCTTCCGCGCCGCCGCCGCCGAGCAGCTGACCATCTGGGCGGAGCGCGCCCGGGTGCCGATTGTGAAGCACGACGAGGGCGCCGACCCCGCCGCCGTGCTCTTTGACGCCATCAAGAGCGCCAAGGCCAACGAGGCCGACCTGCTGCTGGTGGACACCGCGGGCCGCCTGCACAACAAGAAGAACCTGATGGAGGAGCTGCACAAGATGCGCCGCGTGCTGGACCGGGAGTACCCGGAGGCCGACGTGCGCTGCATTCTGGTGCTGGACGCCACCACAGGCCAGAACGGCCTCGCCCAGGCCCAGGCCTTCAAGGAGGTCTGCGAGGTGAACGGCATCATCCTGACCAAGCTGGACGGCACCGCCAAGGGCGGCATCGCGCTGGCGATCCGTCAGGAGCTGAGCGTGCCGGTGTGGTACATCGGCGTGGGCGAGGGCATCGACGACCTGCAGCCCTTCAGCGCCAGGGAGTTCGTGGAGGCGCTGTTCTGACCCTGACCGATCCGGAGGTATGCTATGCCATCCCTATCCCCCTATAAATCCGATCTGGACTACGCCTACGCCCCCGGCATCTTCCCCAGCATGGAGTGCCTGCTGCACCGCCCCGCCTGTGCCCGGCGGCTACTGCTGCACAGCAAGGCGGACGGGCACGAGGGTGCGGACAAGCTGCGGCAGCTGGCGGAGCGCTGCGGCATCCGCGTGGAGGAGGCCGACCGGGCGCTGGCCCGCATCTCGGGCAAGGAGAACTGCTTTGCCGCAGTGGTGTTCGGCAAGTTTGACGATCCCCTCGCCCCCGGCAGACCCCACATCGTCCTGCACCATCCCTCGGACTGCGGCAACGTGGGCACCATCCTGCGCACGGCCCTGGGCTTCGGCGTGGAGGACGTGGCGCTCATCCGGCCCTGCGTGGACGTGTTCGACCCCCGGGTGGTGCGCGCCAGCATGGGCAGCCTGTTCCAGCTGCGGGTGCGCACCTACGACCGCTTCGAGGACTATCAGGCGGAGCACCCGGCGCGGGCGCTGTATCCCTTCATGCTGGACGGCTCCCGCTCCCTGCCGGAGGTGCTGTCCGCCCCCGTGCCCGCAGACTGGACGCTGATCTTCGGCAACGAGGGCAGCGGCCTGCCCCCGTCGTTCACCGGCGTGGGCCAGCCCGTGCGCATCCCCAGCAACGGCCGGGTGGACTCGCTGAACCTGTCCATCGCCGCCGCCATCGGCATCTATGGCTTTACGCAGAAGGGATAAGCCCATGGACACCACGCTCTGCCGCGCTGTGGACGCCATGGCCCGCGCCATCGCCGACCGCCTGACGGGTTGCACGCCCTCCATCTACCTGTTCGGCTCCTGCACCATGGACGACTACCGCCCCGGCTGGAGCGACATTGACATCCTTGTCCTTACGCAGCAGCGCATCCGGCCCGACCAGGCGGATGCGCTGCTGATGCTCCGGCAGACCCTTCCGGAGGTGAACCCTGCCCAGCCCCGCAACCGCAGCTTCGAGGGCGGCATGCTCACGCTGGACGCTCTGCTCCATCAGACGCCGGACACGGTGGTCTACTGGGGCACCAGCGGGCAGCGCATCACCGACCGCTACGCCTTCGATGCCTGCTGCCTGTGGACGCTGCTCCACCACGGTGTCCTGCTGCGGGGCCCGGAGGTGCGCGACCGCATGCCCGAGCCCACCCGAGCCGCGCTGAACGACGTCGTCCGGCGCCATCTCCGCACCGTCCGGGAGCATGCTGGAGAAACCGGGCGAAGCCTCTACAGCCTGGGCTGGATGCTGGATCTGTCCCGGGGACTCTATACCCTGCGCACCGGACAGGTCGCGACCAAAACCGCCGCCGGGGAATGGGCGCTGCGCGAGGGGCTGTGCCCCGATCCCGAGCTGCTCCGGCGGGTGCTGGCCATTCGCCGGAGCCCCGCCGCCTTCCCGCAGGACGAGGCGGCCCTGCAGCTGGCGGAAACCATCGCCCCCGCCGTGCTGCGCTACGCCGACGTGCTGGAGGCCGCCCTGATGACCGCGCCCTGAAGGCCACGCTTTCCCCCTCCCCACCGTCACAAAGCCCGCCAACGCTTGCGCGAAGGCGGGCTTTGCTTGTATGGAGGATAGGGAGGTGACATTCTGAAGAGAATGTCAGAAAAAGGAGACTGCCGACGGTCGGTTGGTGGTGACCCCCGCCGGCAATGATAGGATAACGCAGTTTTTTGACGTGTGCATGAACAAAATGTGAAGAAAACCGGAAAACCGCTGATCAGGCATCCGGAAACCGCTGCAGCACCTCCCGCAGCTTATCCAGGAACGCTTCCTCCCCCAGGGTGTTCAGCTTGAAGAACACCGCCTGGCTGCCGCCGGAGGTGATGGCGCACAGCTGCACCGGGCCGTCCCCCTCCTGCAGGAGGGTCACGGACAGGCTCACCCGGTTGCTGCCCATGGCGCTGTAGCGCTCAAACACCCGCACGCTGCACCGGGCATGCCCGGTGCGCATGTCGCTGCCGTCCTCCAGGGTGGCGGACACGCTGCCGTTCACGATACCCTGCTCCACCTGCCGCAGCACGGTGTCGAAGGGGGCGCGGAGCGTCCGATTCAGCTTTGCCATTTCAGTCCTCCAGCGCCTTCTCCAGCGGGGACAGGTCGATGCCCTCGCAGCCCCTGAGCACCTCATGCAGCGCCCGCAGCATCTCCTTCACGCCGCCGGGCACGTCGCTCTCCACGTTCAGCGGCAGCACCGGGTCGTGCACGGACAGCCGCAGCAGGAACCAGCCGTTGTCCAGCCCGCCGTCCAGGTCAAAGGAGATGCGCACGCCCTCCCGGTTGTCCGGGGCGATGTGCCAGGTCTCGGCGGCATTGGCGTAGTCCATAACCAGGCCGATGGCATGCTTGCCAGCCTCGCGGAAGTCCTCGGCGGTGATGTTCAGGCGGATTTCGCTGCTCTCCACCGGCTCCTGCAGATCGGCAATCAGGCTGCCGAGGCTCTTGCCCTCCTGCTTGAGCTTCATGGCGCGGACGATGAGCACCGTGACCAGGTACATACCGTCATCCAGGAAGTGGTTCTCCTTCAGCGCCGCGTGACCGCTGGTCTCGATGGCGAGGGGGCAGGAGATGCCGGTGCTCTCCAGACGGATGGCCTCGTCAATCACGTTGCGGTAGCCGCGCTTGAAGCGGTAGTGCTCGCCGCCCCAATCATTGATGAACTTCTTCAGGCCGGAGG
>JAEDKS010000034.1 GCA_016295665.1 Clostridia bacterium | reverse complement strand
TGGAGCCGGTGGCGGGGCTGGCGGGGGTGCTGCTGGCCTCCTCGGCGCGGGCGCTGCTGCCCCTGATGCTCTGCTTCGCCGCCGGCGCCATGATTCTGGTGGTCATCGCGGAGCTGGTGCCCGAAAGCCAGCGCTCCCGGGCCCCCCGGCGCATGGCCCTCGCCACGCTGCTGGGTTTCGCGGTGATGATGGCGCTTGACGTTGCCTTGGGATAACCCTTCAACAAAGTGGCTGCGGCCACTTTTTTGCGTGGCCCGGCCTCTTTTTGGGCGCGAACAAAACCGAATCTTGCAAAACCTGTCGATTATGCTATAATAGAACGTATACCTGCGAATCGCAAGGAGGAATGGCGCGATGTTTGAGAAGCTGATGAACAACTACTACTTCGGCAAGAGTGGCAAGAGCGATTACAGCCCCGAGGATCTGCCGAAGAACCGCTGGCAGCAGTTCTGGGAGATTCTGCGCATCCGGTTTTCCGGCCTGGTGCGGCTGAACCTGATGTACGCGGTGGTCTGGCTGCCGATGCTGCTGGTGCTGCTGAGCGTCGCCTCCGGCTATACCAACATCACCAGCATGGTGCCCTGGGCGCTGGACGACACCACGGGCCAGTACTACGTGGACGAGAGCCTGATCGGCACCCCGGTCATGACCCTGGACACCGACGGCAACGAGGTGGAGACGGGCCTGACCTACATCTCCCAATCCGACGCCGATGAGATGAGCCACAGCATGGTCACCATCCTGCTGCTGCTGATGGTGCCCTGCATCACCATCACGGGCCCCGCCACGGCGGGCGTGTGCTACGTGACCCGCAACTGGGCCCGGGACGAGCACGCCTTCATCTGGTCGGACTTCAAGGACGCGGTCAAGGCGAACTGGAAGCAGAGCCTGGTGGTGTCCTTCATCACGTCGCTGGTGCCCATCGTGGTGTACATGTGCTGGCAGTTCTACGGTGACCTGTCCGCCACCAACATCTGGATGGGCATCCCCCAGGTGCTGGTGCTGATGGCGGGGGTGATCTGGGCGCTGGCGGTGACGTACATGCACCCGCTCATCGTGTCCTACGAGCTGCGGCTGCGGGACGTGTTCCGCAACGCCTTCCTGCTGGCGATTGCCCGCCTGCCCATGAGCGTGGGCATCCGCCTGCTGCACGCGCTGCCCATGGTGCTGTTCTTCGTGCTGTACCTGTTCTCCCCGGGCTGGGGCCTGCTGGCGCCGTTCGTGTGGTATGTGCTGCTGGGCTTTGGCCTGAGCCGCTTCGTCACCGCCAGCTACACCAACGCGGTGTTTGACCGCTTCATCAACAGCCGCATCGAGGGCGCGGTGGTGAATCGCGGATTGAACCTGCAGCAGGACGACGATGACGACGAGGATGAGGACGAGGACGGCGAAAACGCCGAGTGACCGGGCATAGCGCCGCCCCCGCCGGCGCACCCTAACCCCGGAAGGGGGGAGGAGCATGGGCACATCGTGGCGGCCCGATGAGCGCACGCGGCGCAAGTATGACGCGGCGGCGCGGCTGGGGCTGATGGACGAGCTGCGGGAAAAGGGCTGGGCCGGGCTCAGCGCCAAGGATACGGGACGCATCGGCGGCATGCTGCGCGGGGCGAACCGGAAAGAAACGGAACGGGAATAGGAACATCATGTACGCGAGCTTTTCAGAGGTTTATGACGAGCTGATGGCGGATGTGAACTACACCGCCTGGGCTGACTTTTACCGGCAGCTGATGGCTGCCTACGGCATCCGGGAGGGCCGGGTGTGCGAGTGTGCCTGTGGCACCGGCAGCCTGACGCTGCCCCTGTACAAGCGGGGCTTCCACATGACCGGCGTGGATCTGAGCCAGGAGATGCTCTTTCTGGCGTCCCAGAAGGCGCGGAGCGAGGGCATCGCGATTCCCTTCGTCCGGCAGGATATGCGCAAGCTGCGCCTCCACCGGCCCATGGACGCGGTGCTGGCGACCTGCGACGGCGTGAACTACCTGCTGGAGGATCAGGACGTGCTGTCCTTCTTCCGCGCCGCCTACGAGGCGCTGCGCCCGGGCGGGGGGCTGTTCTTCGACGTGTCCACGCCCTGGAAGCTGCGGAACATGCTGGGCAACCGCATGATCTGCGAGGACGGGGAGCACATCACCTACCTGTGGCAGAACAGCTTCTCGGAGCGCACGGGCATCGTGGATATGCACCTGTGCATCTTCGTGAAGGAGCAGGACGGGCACTACCGCCGCATCGACGAGGAGCAGCGGCAGCGGGCCCACAGCCGGGAGACGCTGACGGCGCTGCTGCAGCAGGCGGGCTTCGACCGGGTGATGGTGTTCGGCAACGGACGCATGGAGGCGCCCCGGCCCGAGGAGCAGCGCTGGCACATCGCGGCGCTGCGCCGCACGGATCCGGACGCATGGGAGGGAAGGCCATGAGCCAGTTTGAAATAAGGAAAGAGGACGAGCTGCTGCGCTTTACGCTGATGGACGGTCAGGTGCGCGGCATGCTTCTGGAGACGACCGCCATGTGCCAGCGGGCGGCGGACATTCACAACGCCACCCCGGTGTGCACGGCGGCGCTGGGCCGGCTGATGACCGGCACCGCCATGCTGGGCGTGATGATGAAGGGCCCCGGCGAGTCCGTGACCGTGACCATCAAGGGCGGCGGCCCCATGGGCACGCTGGTGGCGGTGGCGGACGGGGGCGATCTGCGGGTCTGCTGTGACGACCCGAAGGTGACCCTGCCCCTCCGCGCCGACGGCAAGCTGGACGTGGGCGGCGCCGTGGGCCACGAGGGCCGCATGAGCGTCGTGAAGAACCTGGGCATGAAGGAGCCCTACATCGGACAGTGCGAGCTGGTCAGCGGCGAGATCGCCGTGGACTTCGCCAACTACTACACCGTGTCGGAGCAGTCCCCGTCGCTGGTGGCGCTGGGCGTGCTGGTCAGCGGGGACGCGGTGCTGAAGGCGGGGGGATTGCTGCTGCAGCCCCTGCCCGGCTGCAAGGACGAGACCATCGACCAGCTGGAGCTGCGCAGCCCCATGTTTGCCGACATCAGCCGGGAGATGACCTTCGCCCCCAAGGAGCAGCTGCTGGAGGACTGGTTCCGGGGCATGGAGCCCGTGCTGCTGGAGCGGGTGCCCCTGCGCTACCGCTGCACCTGCTCCCGGGAGCGCATGGAGCGGGCCCTGATCTCCCTGGGCCGCCGGGAGCTGCAGTCCCTGATCGACGAGGACCAGGGCGCCGAGCTGGGCTGCCACTTCTGCCGCAGCACCTACTTCTTCTCCACCGCCGACCTGCAGGCCCTGCTGGCCCAGGCGGAAAGACCGTAAGAGCGGGAAACCAACCCAAAGGCTCCCTCCCCGAGGGAGCTGTCACCGCAGGTGACTGAGGGAGTGGCCCCCCAGAAGCTACGGAGGGAGTGGCCCCCCACCAGCAACTGAGGTAGTCACCTTTCCCCTGTCCTCCAAATGACAGGAGTTCCGAAGGTTTCCAAAGGGCGACCGGAAAGCCCTTTGGTCGCCTCCGCAGAGGCGAAACCCCACACCACACAAAGGAGTGATGACCTATCCATCGCTGCATCAATTTTGACGAGCATTTCGCCGACTACACCTCCCGGTGGGTGAAGGAGCACGGCAAGGAGTACCGGAACTATGACGCCATGGAAGCGGACATGCCGCGCATCTACATGACCTTCCTGAACACCCCCGCCCCCTGGCTGGAGGGCGTGACCCCCGGCGCGTACTTCACCCAGTTCGAGGACCCCAAGGATCTGGTGGACTGGATGGTGGACTACGTGCGCAAGGGCGTTCCGCTGCCCGACCTGCTGCTGGATCAGATTCAGGCGGTGGGCAAGCCCTGCGAGAAGCGTCTGGTGAACCTGCTCAAGGACGAAAGCGCCCCCGAGGAGGCCCGCATGACCGCCATCGGCCTGCTTCGGGAGATGGAGTCCACCCAGCCCAAGATGCTCTACATCTCCTGGCAGCTGAACCGTCAGGCGGAGGATGAGCTGGCGGACAACGCGCTGGAGAGCCTGAGCGCCATGGGCAAGAGCGTGGTGCAGCCCCTGCTGGAGGCGCTGCCCCGGGCCAACGACGCGGGGCAGGAGGCCCTGCTGGACGTGCTGGCGAACTACCCGGGCAACGAGCAGGTCTATCAGCTGGCCCTGCGCCTGTTCCGGGAGAACCCGAAGCGCCGGGCGCTGTTCGCCAGCTATCTGGCGAAGCTGGGGGATGCCCGGGCGCTGCCCGAGCTGCTCCGGGCCGCCGACGACCCGGCTACCGGCTACATCGACTTCATCGAGCTGCGCAGCGCCATCGAGCAGCTGGGCGGCGAGGCCCCCGAGCGGGACTTTGACGACGACCCGGACTATCAGGCCCTGAACCGCACGACCTGAGCGACCATGACGAATCCACAGCAAACGAGGTGACAGGCCATCCTTTGCCCTACATGTAAAGCCCTGGTGGACGACGGCACGCGGGTCTGCCCCGCCTGCGGTCGGCTGCTGCTCCGGGAGAGCCGCCGGGAGGACGGCGCCCGCAGCCTCCGTCAGGGCCGCAGCGCCCCGGAGAGCGCCGCCCCGGCGGGGGACGGCAGCCCCTCCGCGCCCGAGCGCACCTACATCGACCCCGCCGTCGCCGGTGAGCAGGGCTACCCCCTCTATACCGACCCGGAGGTCTACGGCCCCGAGGGCGAGCCGCTCTCCGACATGACCCTGAAGCGCCCGAACCACACCTCCTACGGCGAGACCGCCGCCGATCCGCTTCGTCAGCCGCCCCGCCTGCGCCGGAGCCGCTACGCCGTGTCCCGGCGGATGGTGAACTGGGCGCGGGTGCTGCTGTTTTCCGCCATCGGGGTCATCGTGCTCCTGGTGGGCACCTTCGTGTTCCTGATGCGCACGGACAGCGGACAGCGCATCATGGCGCGCATGGGCTTCTCCGCCACCTCCGCCGCGCTGTGGGAGGTGGGTATCGAGCGGGTGGACGTGGGCGACATCAGCGGCGGCATCGCCTTCTTTGAGCGCGCCGCCGAGCAGGACGGGGAGGAGAACGTGAACGTGGCCGGCCTGCTGCAGCTGGGCGCCGCCTACGAGTCCGCCGGTCGCCTGGAGGACGCCGAGGCGCTCTACACCGCCATCTTCACCGATGTGGTGCCCTCCGCCACCGAGTCCTACACCAACGTGATCCGCATCATGCTCTCGCAGGAGCGCTACGCCGAGGCGGCGGCGCTGATGCAGACCGCCTGGGAGATGACCGGCTCCACCACCTTCTACAACCAGCGGGTGAGCCTGCTGCCCGCCGCCCCGGTGGCGAGCATGCCCGGCGGCTACTACGAGGAGGACATCACCGTGTCCCTGAGCGCGGACGCGGAGTGTCAGGTGTACTACACCTTCGATGACAACGCGGTGCTGCCCGAGGAGGGCACCCTCTACACCGGCCCCCTGTATCTGGACGAGCGCAGCTGGCATCTTCGGGCCATGTGCGTCAGCGGTGAGCTGCGCAGCGACGAGCTGTCGGTGACCTACACCGTGTCCATGCCCTCCCCGAGCACCCCCTACGCCAACCTGGCCCCCAACACCTACTCCTCCCGGAAGCAGGTGCAGCTGTGGGTGTCCATCGAGCAGCACACGGACGAGAACATCGCCATCTACTATACCATCGACGGCTCCAACCCCACCGCGGACAGCCCCGTCTACGACGGCACGCCCATCTGGATGCCCGCCGGTACGGTGACGCTGCGGGCGGTGTCCGTGAACCAGTACGGCAAGGCCAGCAACATGCTGGAGCGCACCTACAAGTTCAACGTCAAGCCCCTGCCCCTGACGGCCTACTCCAGCACCAACGACGCGGTGAACGGCCTGAACCTGGGCACCACCCTGCAGGAGGACTTCGTCCGCAAGTACGGCGACCCCCAGTCCACCGAGCCCTTCACGGAGCGCAGCGACATGGCGGGTGAGTTCGTGAAGTGCGCCTACAGCTGGGGCTACGCGGTGTTCAACCGCAACCGGGGCACCAACGTGCTGGTGGAATTGTACTTCACCGACAGCACCTTCAAGGCGCCGCGCTCCACGGGTGTCGGCAGCTCGCTGGACACGGTGGTGGGCAAGTTCCGCGACATGGGACAGGTGCAGAGCCCCTCGGGCAACCGGGGCCTGTACCAGACCTCCGACGGCAGCACGGGCTACATCTACCTGCAGGAGGACGGCGGGCACCTGATCCGCTACCGCGCCATCACCCCGGACTACCACACCTGGCAGCTGGACTATCACTGCAGCCCCGAGGGCTTCGTCACGGCGGTGGACATGACCTACCTGCCGTAGCCCGTCAGCAAAGCCCCGGCGCCCTCCCTGCGGGGAGCGGCAGCCGGGGCCTTCGGGTTTCTGCGGGGGACGGGCCGGGTGGATGAGGCCCCCCGGGCAGCTTAAAGGGGAGCCGCCGCGGAATCGCTTCCGCCGCAGCCCCCCTCTGCGTCCTCTGTACGGATGCCCCAGAGTGCCGATGCACGCTGTTTTTTCACCCGCTATGTGAAAGCAGGCTGGTGCCCTGCCGCTGCTTCTCTGCCGTCCCCTGGCGATGCCCGAAGGCAACGGGGGCATGACATCATCAGACCTGGACGCGGGCTCCATTTTGTGAAATGTGGGGAAAACCAGAGCGCTGTCGCGCACCCCAGGAGCATTCCCGTGCTTTCATTATAGACAGAGCGGGCGCGTCTGTCAAGAGCTTTTTGCAGGAAATCGGTGCCGGGGGCCGGCAGTCCGGGAACATTTTCCGCGCCGGCAGGAAAGCGCCGGGGAGGCGGCGAAAAGAGAAGCGTTTACAAACCGGAAACATTTTCGCCACGCTGTGTCCACAAAACCGTGGTATCATGGCGGAGGAAACCGGACACAGGAAACGGAGGAAGCAAGGATGAGGAGCTTTCTGGAGAAGCTGGCCTGGCGGATGGAGCGCTGGATGCAGGGCCGCAACGGCCTGGACGACCTGGCGCGGCACCTGTACTACCTGGGCTTCGCGCTGCTGGTGGTGTCGCTGTTTGACCGCACGGGGCTGGTGAGCCTGCTGGCGATGGTCATCATCGCCTACGCCATGTTCCGGGCCTTCTCCCGGAACCTTGACAAGCGGCAGGCGGAGAACGCCGCCTATCTGGCGAAAACGGCGGGCATCCGCCGCCGGGCGGAGCAGTACCGGCTGCGGTTTGCGGAGCGGAAGCAGTACCGGTTCGTGAAGTGCAGTTGCGGCGTGACGCTGCGGGTGAAGCGGGGACAGGGCACGAAGGAGATCGTGTGCCCCCGGTGCCAGCAGCACATGACCATCGACACGAAGTGATTCCCGGGTAACCGGGCCCTGGCAGCCGGAGGAGGGCTGGAGATGTTCGGATTTGTGGTGGCGCGGCAGGATGCGCTGAGCGAGGAGGAGCTGGCGCGGTACAAGCAGGTGTACTGCGGGCTGTGCCGGCGGCTGGGGGAGCGCTACGGGCAGCTGAGCCGCCTGTCGCTGACCTACGACATGACCTTCCTGACGCTGCTGCTCCAGTCGCTCTATGAGCCGGAGGAGACGGGCGGCGTCCGGGGCTGCGCGGCGCATCCGGTGCACCGCCGGGCCTGGAGCGCGTCGGAGGCCACGGACTACGCTGCGGACATGACCGTGGCGCTGATGTGGCACAAGTGCCGGGACGACTGGCAGGACGACCACGCCCTCCGCGCCCGGGCCTACGAGGCGCTGCTGGGCGGGGCCTACCGTCAGGTGCGGGCGCGCTACCCCCGGCAGTGCGAGGCCATCGAGCGCTGCATGATGGACACCGCCAGGGCGGAGAAGCTGCCGGATTCCGGCGGCGCGGTCTGTCAGGCCTTCGGGCAGCTGATGGGCGAGGTGCTGGTGTGGCGGGAGGACGTGTGGAGCGGCGCCCTGCGGCAGCTCGGGCGCTGGCTGGGGCAGTTCATCTGCCTGATGGACGCGGCGGTGGACTACGACCGGGACGTGAAGCGGGGCCGCTACAACGCCGTGCAGGCGCTGGGCCAGACGCCCGAGAGCGTCCGGGAGACGCTGATGGTGCTCATCGGGCGGGCCACGGAGGTCTTTGAGCGGCTGCCGCTGGAGAAGGATCTGGGGCTGATGCGGAACATTCTGTACGCGGGCGTGTGGCAGCAGTACAACAGCCGCCGCGCCGGGCAGGAGGAGAGGGAGCAGGCATGATACAGGACCCATACCGCGTGCTGGGGGTATCCCCCGGCGCGACGCAGGACGAGATCAAGCGGGCCTACCGCAGAAAGGCCAAGGAGAACCATCCCGACCTCCACCCCAACGACCCGGAGGCCAGCAAGCGGATGAACGAGATCAACGAGGCCTACGACATGCTGATGAACCCGGAGAAGTACGCCCAGCGCCGGGCCCAGGAGCAGCAGGCCGAGCAGGCGCGGCAGGCCCGGCAGACCTACCAGCAGCAGGGCTACGGCGGCTATGGCGGCTATGGCAGCTATGGTGGCGGCGGGCAGGACGGGGGCTATCAGCAGCAGGGCGGCTGGGGCTACGGCCCCTTCGGCTTCGGCTTTGACGACATGTTCGGCTTCGGCGCGCAGCAGACCGCCGCCCGTCCCCAGCACCAGAGCGGGGACAGCGAGACCGTGCGCCGGGCCGTGGACATGATTAACGCCCGGCAGTACCAGCAGGCGGTGTCGGTGCTGAACGGGGTGACCAGCGCGGGGCGGAACGCCCGCTGGAACTATCTGGCGGCCCTGGCCTACGAGGGCCTGGGCAACACGGTGCAGGCGCTGGACTTCATCCGCCGGGCGGTGCAGCTGGACCCGAACACCCCGGAGTACCGCCGGGTGCAGCAGCAGCTGCAGCAGTCCGGGCAGACCTACGAGCAGTCGGGGCGGGGCTACGGCATGGACATGAGCGGCGTGGGCAGGATGTGCACCACCTTCTGCGTGGCGAACATGCTGTGCAACTGCCTGTGCGGCGGCCGGGGCATGTACCTGTGCTGCTGATGGACGAGAGGAAAATGAGAAGATGAGCAAGGCAATCGGCATTGATCTGGGCACCACCAACAGCTGTGTGGCGGTGGTGGAGGGCGGCGTGACGACCATCATCCCCACGCCGGAGGGGGAGCGGACGACCCCCAGCGTGGTGGCCTTCACGAAGGAGGGCGAGCGGCTGATCGGCAGCCGGGCCCGGCGGCAGGCGGCGGTGAACGCAGGCCGCACCATCAGCAGCGTCAAGCGGCACATGGGCACGGACTGGACGTGCGACATCGACGGCGACCGCTACAACGCCCAGACCATCAGCGCCATGATTCTGCGCAAGCTCCGCAGCGACGCGGAGAGCTACCTGGGCGAAACGGTGACCGACGCGGTCATCACGGTGCCGGCCTACTTCAACGACGTGCAGCGGCAGGCCACCCGGGACGCGGGGCGCATCGCGGGGCTGAACGTGCTGCGCATCATCAACGAGCCCACCAGCGCCGCCCTGGCCTACGGGCTGGACAACGGCGCCCACCAGAAGATCATGGTCTACGACCTGGGCGGCGGCACCTTCGACGTGTCCATCATCGAGATCGGGGACAACGTGATCGAGGTGCTGGCGACCGCCGGTGACAACCACCTGGGCGGCGACGACTTCGACGCGCGGGTGACGGAGTGGATCGCCGGGGAGTGCAAGCGCCTCCACCGCGCCGATCCCCGCACCGACCCGGCGGCGCTGCAGCGGGTGCGCGAGGCCGCCGAGCAGGCCAAGAAGGAGCTGTCCGCGCTGGAGAGCACCACCATCAACCTGCCCTTCCTGATGATGAGCGGCGGGCAGCCCCTGCATCTGGAGCTGACGCTGACGAGGGCGAAGTTCAACGAGCTGACGCGCGACCTGGTGGATCGCACGGCGGGCCCGGTGCAGTCCGCGCTGAACGACGCGGGGCTGGCGGCCTCGGAGCTGGGGCGGGTGCTGCTGGTGGGCGGCTCCACGCGCATCCCGGCGGTGCAGGCCAAGGTGAAGGCGCTCACGGGCATCCAGCCCAGCCAGAACATCAACCCGGACGAGTGCGTGGCCCAGGGCGCGGCGATTCAGGCGAACACCCTCTCCGCCGCCAGCACCACCACCGCCCTCACCGGCCCCGGCACGGGCATTCTGCTGCTGGACGTGACGCCCATGTCCCTCGCCATCGAGACGGTGGGCGGCGTCGCCACGCGGCTGGTGGACAGGAACGCCACCCTGCCCGTCCACTATTCGCAGGTGTTCTCCACCGCCGCCCCCTACCAGAGCAGCGTGGACATCAACGTGCTGCAGGGCGAGCGGCCCATGGCGCGGGACAACCGCTCCATCGGCAAGTTCTCCCTGCGGGGCATCCGGCGGGCCCCGGCGGGGGTGCCGCAGATCGAGGTCACCTTCGACATCGACACCAATGGCATCCTGACCGTCTCCGCCAGGGATCTGGACACGGGCAAGGCCCAGTCCATCACCATCACCGCCAACGACCGCATGAGCGACGCCGAGATCGAGCAGGCCCGCCGGGACGCGGAGCAGTACGCCGCCCAGGACGAGGTGCGCCGGGAGGCCATCGAGCTGATCCGGGAGGCCTCCGCCCTGCTGAGCCAGGCCGACCGGGCGCTGGGCGTGGCGGGCAAGCAGCTGGACAAGAGCGAGAAAAAGCAGGTCAAGCAGGACGCGGACGCCCTGCGCAAGGCCCTCGGCAAGGGCCGCGCCGACAAGATGACCGAGGCGGACGTGGCGACCCTGCGCAGCGCGAAGGAGACCCTTGCCGCCTCCTCGGCCCACGTGCTGCAGCTCTATGAGCAGATGAATCAAAAATGACGGCGCTCCGGCGCCCCGGATGCCCCATCCGCGGGGCATCCTTTTTCATGGGCCGGATTTTCCTCTTGCCAATTCTCGCTTTTTCCTCTATAATAGAGAGCATAGATGCAAATTTGACACTTCAGAAGGGGGCTGCCACGATGCGGGAGCTGGAGACAATTCGAGCGGAGCTGGATGGCGTGGATCGGGAGCTGGTGCGCCTGTTTGAGGCGCGGATGGCGCTGTGCCGGGAGGTGGGCGAATGGAAGCGGGCCCACGGCAGGCCGGTGCTGGATGCGGGCCGCGAGGAGCAGGTGCTGGCCTCCCGCGCCGCCCTCCTGCGGGAGCCCGGGCTGGAGGAGCAGGTGCGCGAGCTGTTCCGGCTGCTGATGGCGCAGAGCCGTCAGGAGCAGCTCCGGCTGATGGGGGAGGGCGAGGAGCATGCTTAACCGCCATGTCTTTGTCACCGGCATGCCCGGCAGCGGCAAGAGCAGCCTGTCGCGGAAGGTCGCCGGGCGGCTGGGCCTGCCCTATCTGGACGTGGACACGAAAATCCAGCAGATCGCCGGCTGCACGGTGGCGGAGTTCTTCGAGAAGTACGGCGAGGACAGCTTCCGCACCGCCGAGACCAACATGCTCATCGAGCTGACCCGGCAGCAGCCCATGCTCATCTCCACCGGCGGCGGCACGGTGATGCGGGAGATCAACCGGCTCATCATGCGCAACCACGGCGTGATCCTGCTCATCGACCGGCCGCTGGAGCACATCCTCTCGGACATCAAGCTGGACAGGCGGCCCCTGCTGGCCCGGAAGGGCCTGGGCGAGGTGGAGCGCCTCTACCACGAGCGCATCGACACCTACCGGGCCTGCGCCGATCTGGTGCTGGTCAATGACCATGACTATTTCGAGAGCGTGAATGCCATGGAGCGGCTGCTCCGGGAGCACTTCGCCCTCTGATTTCCACGCCACAGGAGGAAAGGAATGCTCCAGGACGCCATTGGCTTTTTCACGGACGAGACCCACATCCTGTCGGGCATGTCCGTTGCCTGCGGAACCGCCGGGTGCGCCGTGACCGCGCTGGGCGGCGTGGCGGACGCGGCGGGCACCCCGCTTTCGGAGGACAGCATCTTTGACCTGGCGAGCCTGACGAAGCTGATGACCGGCATGCTGGTGCTGCGGCTGCGGGAGGAGGGGCTGCTGGCCCTGGATGCCCCCGTGACCCGCTACGCGCCGCAGTTTGCCGCCCTGGGGCAGGTGACCGTGGAGCAGGTGCTGGGCTTTCAGCCGGGGCTGGTGACGCCCGAGCGGGTGGATGCCCAGCCCGACGCGGCACAGGCCCGGCGCATGCTCTTTGCGATTCGCCCCGTGCCCCTGGGGGAGGGCCGCGCCTACAGCGACATGCACGCCATGGTGCTGCGCTACGTGGCGGAGGGCGCCGCCGGGGAGGGCTACATGCCCCTGCTGCGGCGGCACATCCTGGCCCCGCTGGGCATGAACAGCACCTTCTGCCGGGTGCCGGACGGGCTGCGGGGCCGCTGCGTCCATTACGAGCGGGAGCACCGCATCGAGCGGGAAAACTGGATTCTCCGGGAGGGCCCGGCCCCCGGCGTGCCCCATGACCCGAAGGCCCGGCTGCTGAACCCGGACGGGGACGAGTGCCCCGGTCACGCGGGGCTGTTCTCCACCCGGGGGGACATGGTGCGCTTCTGTCAGGGGGTGCTGCGGGGGGATGTGCTGCCCCGGCGGGTGCTCCGGGAGATGGCCCGGAACCGCACCGGGCGTCCGCTGCCGGGCGGCGGCTGGACGCAGCATCTGGGCTGGCAGTGCTTCGTGAAGCACCCGGAGCAGTACCACAGCGAGATTCCCGTCTACGAGGGCCCGGAGGCCTTCGGCTGCGCCGGGTTCACCGGCAACCACCTGTCCATCGACCCCGAGCGGGGCATCTTCGCGCTGTACCTGGGCAACCGGGTGCTGAACCGGCTGACCGTGCTGCTGCCGGAGCCGGGGCGGAGCCTGACGGACTACGGCCTGAACTCCGACGGCTCCGGCAGCCTGCGCTGGACGGACGGCGAACGGGTGTGGTCGTCGGTGGGCTATGTGCACCAGAAGGACGCCCACTTCCACAACGAGGTCGCGGCGGTATTATCAGCGCTTTGACCTGCGCCGGGGGCGCTTCGGGGCCCCGAGGGCTTCGTGCACGCCCTGCAGCGCCGCGAGACGCTGCTGCTCCGCGTCATTCCTCGGCGCGGCGGGCATCAGCCCCGTGGCCTCCTGGGCCGACACCGTGTCCGGCAGCGCCCGGAAGGACCTGTCATCGCTCATGTGCTCACCTCCCTTGCCTGCCGGTAGCTTGCCCGGCGGGCGGCGCGGTGATGCGCGGAGCGTTTTTCTGTGCGGAAAAGGGCATGGAAAAACCGGCAGCGCGTCACGGCCGCCGGCGGATTTGGGTCGAATCAGTAGTACACGTAGGGCTCCTCGGTGATGGTGTTTTCCTCAAAGCCCAGCAGCTCGCGGACGGTCACCAGCTCGTAGCCGGCCTCCACCAGCATGGGAATCAGCTCGGTCAGGCATTCGACGTCCGCCTTCCGGGCATGATAGAGCAGGATGCTGCCGTTCCGGGTGGCCTTGAAGGCGGCCTTGGGGTCGTTGTCCTGCACGTCCCAGAGCACGATGTGCTCAAAGCCGGTCTCCTTCACGGCAGCGATGATGCGGGCAGTGCTGTTGTCGCTGTCCCGGTAGCGACCGAAGGGCGGGCGCACGGAGCGCAGCTCGTAGTGATAGCCCAGCACCGCGTCCAGCTTCTGCTGCACCATGCGGATGTGGGTGATGATGGCGGAGGAGGAGATGTCGGAGAACGCGGCGTGGTGGTTGGTGTGGTTGCCGATTTCGCACCCCGCGTCGATGATGGCCTGCCACAGCTCCGCGTCCTCGGCATGGAGGGTGTCGCCCAGGGGGAAGAAGGTCATGACCACGCCGTACTCCTGGCACAGCTCCAGCGCCTGCCGGACGCGCTCCATCTCGAAGCAGTCGTCCATGGTGACGGCAATCCGCTTCTCCTCCCGGTCGCCATAGCGGATGGCGAAGTCGGCGCAGGCGGCGGGCAGGAACAGGACAAGCGCAAGCAGCGCGCAGAGCAGGCGTTTCAGCATCGTCGGTACCTCTTTCGGATGGGACTTATGTGGAGGGATAGGGAAAGCTAAAAGAAGGTGCGAGCGTGACCGTAAGCCGAGTTCTGTCGTGGACGATCATCTATCCAGGCCTGGCGTTGCCGCGCAGGCTCAAGCGATTGCGAGGACGCGACGGGCAGCCGCATGTGTCCTCATACCATCTTGCACCGGGTGGGGTTTACAGCACGGACAAGTCGCCAGGCCGTGGGTGAGCTCTTACCTCGCCTTTCCATCCTTACAGCACGCAGCGCGCGCTGCGGTTTCTTTCTGTTGCACTCTCCTTGGAGTCGCCTCCACCGGCCGTTAGCCGGCACCCTGCCCTGCGGTGCTCGGACTTTCCTCATGCCCACAGGGGGCCCGCGATCGTCTGGTCACCTCGCACGAGTATATGATACCCGCTTCGCCGGGGCTTGTCAAGGCGCGGCGCGGAAAAAAGATTGACAGAAGCGCCCCCATCCTGTACAATGACCTGCGGAGACGATACGAAAGCGAACACGGGAGGCACAGGCGATGAGGAAGCTGACGGGATGGCTGGTGGCGCTGCTGCTGCTGGCGATGAGCTGCTGCGCGGGGGCGGAGGGGCGCGTGCTGACGGACGCGGCGCCCTTTCCGGAGGGAACGCCGCTGCTGGAGCTGTACGTCTGTCCGCTGCTGGGGGCGGACGCCATGGTGCTGCGGCAGGGCGAGCACGCCATGCTGGTGGACATGGGCAAGTCGAAGGACGTGGACACGATCGCCTCGGTGCTGGACGGTCTGGGGCTGACGCACTTCGAGTACGCGTTCAACACCCATCCCCACACCGATCATCTGGGCTCCATGAAGGCCTTAGTGGAGCGGTACAGCTTCGACCGGTTCGTCACGGGCTTTGACGAGGACGTGACCGGGCAGCAGGTCAATCAGCGCTCCACCATCCGCACCCTGCGGGACGCGGGCATGGAGATCGTGCACATGGACGGCGGGGCCACCTTCGCCCTGGGCGACGCCCGGCTGACCGTGATCCGGCAGACGAAACAGAAGGGCTTCAACGAGCAGTCCATGATGCTGCTGGTGGAGTTCGGGGACTGCCGGCTGCTGCTGGGCGCGGACGTGACCGGGCAGGCGCAGGACGTGCTGGCGGCGGCCTATGACCTGAAGGCCGACGTGCTCAAGTACCCGCACCACGGGCTGAACAAGCTGACGGAGGGCTTCCTGGCGGCGGTGCAGCCGTCCTACGCGCTCATCACCCACGGCAGCGTCAACTCCGCCCCGGCGCAGCAGGTGCTGGACAAGGCGGGCATCCCCTACACCTTCGCCACCTGGGGCGTCATTCACCTGTCCACGGACGGGCGGGAGTGGCACGTGGCGCAGGACATGGACGAGGAGCGGGCCGCCTACGCGGAAAAGTTCTGGAAGCAGAAGAACGCCGGGAAGTGAAGCCGGCGAAGCAGGGAGGGAGCGCCATGTTTCAGGGAAGCCTCGTGCGGCTTCGCGCCTTTGAGAGCGGCGATCTGAACGCCAACCACACCTTCGTGAACGACTACGACACCCTGCGGAGCATGCTCTCGGGGATTCCGTTCCCCGCGTCCCTGTCCGACGAGCAGCAGTGGCTCAGCCACCAGACCAGCTACACCCGGGGCGAGTACCAGTTCGCCGTGGAGAATCTGGCGGGGGAGCTGGTGGGGCGCTGCGGCGTCATCCACCTGGACTGGAAGAACCGGGTGGGCGAGGTGGCGATCATGATCGGCGCGCCCTACCGGGGCCGGGGCTACGGGCGGGAGGCCATGGCGCTGCTGTGCCGCTTCTGCTTCCGGGAGATGAACCTGCACCGGCTGAAGGTGTCGGTGTTCGCCTTCAACGAGGCCGCCATCCGCTGCTACGAGGCCAACGGCTTCGTGCGCGAGGGGCTGCTGCGGCAGGAGATCTTCCGGGACGGCGCCTACCGGGACGTGGTCGTCATGGGCCTGATGGAGGGGGAGCAGCATGAAGATTGCCATCAGTGACAACCTGATCCGCCACTACCTGCGCAACGTGTACTTCATCAACGGGCACAGCTACGCGGGCAAGTCCACCATGGTGCGCCTGCTGGCGGAGCGCTGCGGCATGGTGCACTGCGGCGAGAACTACCACGATGCCTTCCCCCGGGAGAAGCTGGACCGGTGGAAGCAGCCCGGCCTGTGCTACTTCGACACCATGTCCGGCTGGGGGGAGTGGCTCGGACAGAGCCCCGAGGCGCATGCGCGGTGGATGGCGCAGACCACCGAGGAGTGCGTGGAGGTCGAGATTCTGGAGCTGATTCACCGCGCCGCCGGCGGGCAGCGGGTCATCGTGGACACCAACATCCCGCCGGAGGTGCTGCATTGTATCTCCGACTACGACCACGTGGCGATCATGCTCTGCGACCCGCCGGATATCGCGGCAAAAAAGTTCTTCGACCGGGACGACCCGGACAAGCAGTTCATGCTGTCCGAGATCCTCAAGTGCCCCGACCCGGAGGCCACGCTGAAGAACTTCAACGCCTGGAACACGTACCACCTGCCCCAGGAGCCGGACTGGCAGCACACGGGCTTCTTCACCCTGACCCGCACCGACTTTGAAAACGACACCCGCGAGGAGACGTTTGCCGCCCTGCGGAAACACTTCCGGCTGTAACGCTGTCATGAAAAAAGGAGCCCCGCTTTCCGGGATGGGAAAGCGGGGCTCGGTCTGTGTTACGGGGCTTCGCCGGCGTCCGTGCGGTCGCGCACCTGCTCCAGGGCCTTCCGCACCGCCGAGGGAAAGGGCACCCCCGCCAGCGCCAGATTCTCCAGCACCGACAGGCCCTCATTGGCAACGTAGAACCAGATCATCATGCTGCGGAACACCGCCGCCTCCGAGGGCAGCAGCCGATCCACGGCGGTGCACATCAGCACCACCAGCAGCATCAGCGCCTTCCGGCACAGCCCCGCGAAGCCCGCCCGGCTGTCCAGATGCCCGGTCTCCGTCTTGGTGCTGCGGCCCATCCAGGCCGCAAGGAGCCCGGTCACGTAGTCCAGCACCATCATCACCGCCAGCACCTGCAGCATGGTGTCCCAGCCGCCCAGCGCCCCGGCGACCGCGCCGCCCGCTGCCGCCAGCAGGCGCACCAGCCTGTCCCAGCTCGTTCCTTCCATGGTCATTCCTCCTTTCTCAGCGCGTTCCAGGTGAGGGGGCCGCAGATGCCGTCCACCTGAAGCCCCCGGGCGGCCTGCAGGCGGCGGAGGGCGCGCTCGGTCTCTCCGCCGAAGATGCCGTCCGCCCCGAAGCGCGGCAGGCTTTCGCCCCGGGATAGCAGCAGGGTCTGCATCCGGGTCACCGCCTCGCCCCGGTCGCCCCGGCGGAGCGTGGGCTCCACGTCCGGAGTGGCGGGGGTGGTGTCCGGAGTGGTCTCCGGGGCGTCCTCCGTCAGCAGGGA
>JAEDKS010000033.1 GCA_016295665.1 Clostridia bacterium | reverse complement strand
GCCGATGCGGTGGTCGGTCACGCGGCCCTCGTGGAAGTTGTAGGTGCGGATGCGCTCGCTGCGGTCGCCGGTGCCCACCTGAACGCGCCGCAGGCGGGCATAGTCGGCGCTGGCCTCGGCGCGGCGCTTCTCCAGGAGCCGGGAGCGGAGCACCTTCAGCGCCTGATCCCGGTTCTTCAGCTGGCTTTTCTGGTCCTGACAGGTGACCACCAGCCCGGTGGGCAGATGGGTGATGCGCACGGCGCTGTCGGTGGTGTTGACGCACTGCCCGCCGTGGCCCGTGGAGCGGTAGACGTCGATGCGCAGATCCTTGGGGTCAAGCTGCACGTCCACCTCCTCCGCCTCGGGCAGCACCGCCACCGTGCAGGTGGAGGTCTGCTTCTTGCCCGTGGCATCGGTGACGGGCACCCGCTGCACCCGGTGCACGCCGCTCTCGAACTTCATGCGGGCGTACACGTCAGCGCCGGAGAGCAGGAACACCGCCTCCTTCACGCCGCCCAGCTCCGTGTCGCTCAGGCTGATGGGCTCCACGCGCCAGCCCCGGCGGGCGGCATAGCGCTCGTACAGGCGCATCAGGTCGGCCCCGAACAGGCAGGCCTCCTCGCCGCCGGTGCCCGCACGGATCTCCATCACCACGCTGCGGTGGTCGTCAGGGTCGTCGGGCAGGAGCAGCACCCGCAGCTCGTGCTCCTGCTCCGCTTCCTGACTACGCAGCGCCTGAAGCTCGTGCTCCGCCAGCTCCCGCAGCTCGGGCTCCCCCAGCATCTCCTCCGCCTCCGCGATGTGGCGGCGCAGGGCCTGATAGGCCTCCCACGCCTGAACCCGGGGCTCCAGCCGGGCCCGCTCCTTCAGCGCGGCCTGATAGCGTGCCGCGTCCGCGATCACCGAGGGCTGGGCGATGTCCTCGCTCAGCTCCTGATAACGATCCACCATCCGTTCATACTGTTCCAGCATACTGCTCCTCTATCGCTCCCTTATCCGTGCGCCTGACCCGGCTGCCTGACCCCGGCCCGGCCCTCCACCATGCGGCGGATGCCGTTCAGGTCGGGGTGGGCACACACCGCCGTCAAGCCGGCTGCCATGAGCAGGTCACTCACGGGCCCGGCCTGATCGTGGCCCACCTCCAGCAGCAGCGTGCCGCCGGGGCGCAGATGGCGCAGGGCCCCCTCGGCGATGCGCCGGTAGAAGTCCAGCCCGTCCGCGCCGCCGTCGAGGGCCATGCGGGGCTCCCGCAGCACCTCGGGCTGGAGCGCGTCACATTCGGCGGCGGGGATGTAGGGCGGGTTGGACACGATGACATCATAGCGCGTTTCGCCCACCGCGTCCCACAGGTCGCCCATCAGGCAGGCCACGGATGCCCCTAAACGGGCCGCATTGGCCCCTGTGACCGCGAGAGCGTCCGGGGAAAGGTCTGATGCGTCCACGGCCACAGAGGGCATTTCAAGGGCCATAGAGACCGCCAGACAGCCACTCCCGCAGCACAGATCGAGGGCGCGGAGCCCCTCCCCCCTCCGCCGGCGCAGATCGGCGATGGCCCGCTCCGCCAGCAGCTCGGTCTCCGGGCGGGGAATCAGCACCCGGGGATCCACCAGAAAGCTGCGGCCCAGAAAGGGCTGGTCGCCCAGCACATACTGCAGCGGCTCCCGGGTCAGGCGGCGCGCGCAGAGCGCCTCGAAGGCCGAGCGCTGTTCGGGGGTCGGGCCCTGCTCCGCGTCCAGCCGCAGGGTGAGCGGATTGCGCCCGGTCACCCGGGCCAGGAGCAGCGCCGCGTCCACCTCCGGGTCGGGGATGCCCGAAGCCCGGAAGCGGCAGGCGGTGTCCTTCAGCAGCTGACGAAAGCTCATTCGGCGGACGCCTCCGGGGTGGTCTCCGGGGCCTTCGCCGGCACCCAGGCCGGGTCGGACTCGGCGTAGGAGAGGAGCACGGCGTAGCCCTCCGGGGTGCGGGGGGCGTGCTCCGGCAGGCCGTAGAGCGCCGCATTCATGGCGGCGATGGCGCACTCCACCATGCCGTCGTCGGGCTGGCGGGTGGTCAGGCGCTGCATCTGCAGGCCGGGCCAGCGCAGGGCCCTGGTCACGGGGTTGTCGTGGTGGGCCAGCCCCTTGAGCACCTCATAGCTGATGCCCGCCACGATGGGCAGCATCGCCAGATGGGCCAGCAGCCGCAGGAAGTAGTTGTGAATGCTGCCCAGGTTGACCACCATCGCCAGCACGATGCTGATCAGGAACACGATGAGCAGGAAGGACGTGCCGCAGCGGGGGTGCAGGGTGGTGAACCGCTGGGCGTTCTCCGGGGTCAGGGGCAGGTCATGCTCGTGGCAGTAGACGGTCTTGTGCTCCGCGCCGTGGTACATAAAGGTGCGGCGCACGTCCGGCACACAGCCGCAGAAGATCATGTAGCCCACCAGAATCAGAATCTTGACCACGCCGCCCACGAGGGTCACGGCCCAGGCCGGGGCGGAGAGCGCCACCAGTCCCCGCTCCACCAGCGAGGGCAGCGCGATGAACAGCCCCACGGACAGGATCACCGCCAGCACCACCGCCACCGCCATGACGATCTTGTCGATGCCCTTGCCCAGCTTCTTTGCCAGCCACTTCTCGAACTTCGTGGGCTCCTCGTCCATGACGCCCAGCATGTTCGTCGAATCCTCCAGCGTTTTCATGCCCGAGACGAGCATGGTCGCCATGTTGACGATGCCCCGGACGAAGGGCCAGCCCATCCACTTGTGCTTTTTGGACAGCGGCACATAATCATCCCGCTTGACCACAATGGTGTTGTCCGGGCGGCGCACCGCGATGGCGATGGCGTCCGGCCCCTTCATCATGACGCCCTCCATCACGGCCTGTCCGCCGATGTCCACGCGGGGGCAGCTGCCCGCCTGCGCCGTCTGCTTCTGCTGCTTGTCGCTCATTCGCTTGCCTTCTTTCTGCACCCTCGGTGCGAGGGGGATGGTCTCCCCCTGTTTTTTATTCGACCCCGGGGTGCCCAATCCCTGCCGGACGCATGGCGGATTTGTCCCCAATCTGCTTTTCTTTGCGCGAAAAAGGGGCAGGCTGTTCCCCTGCCCCGGCTGTATGCCATTTTCTGCCATATCGACAGAGTGCCCGTCACCGGTTGTCCGGCACGTCCCTCCAGTCGTGGGCCTTCATGCGGTCGTACTCCTCCCCGGTGATCTCCAGAATGGTGCCGTGCTTGAAGCCGTAGGGGAAGGAGAAGGCCGCGTCGCTGCGGACGAAGTTGGCCTTTGCCAGCGAATCCGCCACGAAGGGCACATAGCCCTGCCCCGCGCCGCGCACGCCGTAGTAGTCCAGGAACAGGCAGACCCTGCCGTCCTCGGTGCGGAGGGTGGTGGGGGCCTCGTACATGCCGGATTCGATGGACAGGCTGCTGTTGCCGAAGCCCTCCACGGGCGTGAAGGGGCCGTCCGCGCGGTCGCCCACCAGCAGGAGAATGCCCTCAGGGTTGCGCTCGCTCTTGACGAACAGGTAGTACCGGCCCCCCTCCGCCACCATGGTGGAGTCGATGACGGCGCCCTCCGAGCGGCGGTAAATCAGCTGCGGCTCGGAGTAGGTCACGAAGTCCTTCGTGTGGCAGCCGTAGATCGCCATGGGGCCAAAGTCGTCGCTGACGGTAGAGGACGACCAGTGGAGCAGGTAGTCGCCCCGCTCCCTGTCCTCGATGATGTCCGGGGCCCACAGGCAGCCGAACTGCCCCTTTCCCAGCTCCACCAGCTCCTCCTCCGACCAGTGCACCAGGTCGCTCGAGGTCCAGTGGGCCAGGGCGCTGCTGCCGTGCCGGCGGATGTTCTCCCAGGCGTGCTGGTACTTGCCCCGCATGCCGTAGCTCAGGCTCAGGTCGGTGGCGAAGATGTGGAACAGCCCCGTGTGCCGGTCGCGGAGGATGGTCATGTCGCGCACGCCATGATCCCCGTAGTAGGCCCACAGGATGGGGTTGCCGTCATTCAGCGCCTCCCAGTGAAAGCCATCCCGGCTGAGGGCGAAGTAGACCTGCTCCCCCTCGGGCGAGGTGGTCTCACGGAAATGGACAAACAGATAGTGCTTCATGGGGGTGCCTCCCTTTTCTCCATGGATGAGTGGATGGATGGATGGACGAACCAGCCTGCCGGACGCGCTGCGCTGCGCTGGGCTACGCTGGGCTACCCTAAACTGGGCTACGCTACGCTGGGCTGGGCTACGCTGCGCTGCGCTGTGCTGCGCTCGGTTGTCAGTTGGTTGACAACTGGTTGACAGTTGGTTGTCAGTTGGTTGTCAGTTGGTTGACAACTGGTTGTCAGTTGGTTGTCAAGTGGCTGTCAGCCCTGATGGTTTGCCGGTCTCCCAAGGGTTTACAGTTCTCCGTCCCCTCCTGTGATTCCTTCTTTTTTCGTCATGAAATGTGATACACCCCGGCCCTCCCCGCTTTTTCACGATGCTTCAATCGTCTTTTTCATCATGATTCAATCCCTTTCATGAAAAGCGTTTTGCATTTTTACGTCGCTGAAAATGCACTTTGGAGCGTCGCGGCCTCCGTGTCCCCAGCCCCGCCGACCGGGCATCCGTCCCTTTCCCTCTTGACATCCTGTCCAAAAGCCTTATCATGGTCATGGGGAGATTGCCGGAAATGCGCTTGATCCCCGCGTCTCATAATGCTGCCGGCAGCCCACCTCCACCTCCCCTCCCCACGAAAGGAGCCCCCGCATGAAGAACTACGCTCAGGTCTACGTCAACCACAGTCTGGAGGCCGCGCAGGCGTACTGCGACGCCTTCGGGGCGGAGGTCACCTTCGCCATCATGAACGAGGACGGCACCGCCTACGCCCACTGCGAGCTGTCCGTGCAGGGCGAGGGCATGCTGGCCCTTGCCGAGGCCAGCGGCCCCTGCGACGTTCAGCAGATTCACCGCATGCGCTGGAGCACCATGACCTTCAACGCCTTTGAGCTGGGCAGCGAGGCCCGGGTGCGGCATGCCCTGGACGTGCTCCGCCAGGGCGGCGTGGTGCTGGAGGAAATCCACGCGCTGCCCTGGAGCAGCTGCTGCGCCACGGTCATCGACCGCTGGGGCGTGTGCTGGTGGATTGCCATCTGACATGCAGTCGAAAGGCCCGGAGCGGCTCCGTTTGGAGATGCTCCGGGCCCGTTTCATGTGGTTCCCCGCCACCCGCGGCCTGTGTCGTCATTTGGCCTCCGCCCAGTTGGCCCCCTGGTGCACCTCCGCCAGCAGCGGCACCCGCAGCGCGATGACCTCCTCCATGCAGCGCTTGAGCAGCGCGGCGGCGCGCTCGGTCTCCTCGGGCGGGCACTCCAGCAGCAGCTCGTCGTGCACCTGCAGGATGAGGCGGCTCCGCAGCCCCTCCCGGCGCAGGGCCTCGTCCACGCGCACCATCGCCAGCTTGATGATGTCGGCGGCGGTGCCCTGCACGGGGGTGTTCATGGCGGCGCGCTTGCCGAACTCGCGCACCACCCGGTTGGAGGACTTCAGCTCCGGCAGGTAGCGGCGGCGGCCCATGAGGGTGACGGCATAGCCGCTTTCCTCGCCCAGGCGGGTGGCCTCGTCCATGAAGCGCTTCACGCCGGGGTAGCGGTCGAAGTAGCGGCTGATGAACTCCCGGGCCTCCCCGGGGGTGACGCCGGTGTTCCGGGCCAGCCCGAAGCCGCTGATGCCGTAGATGAGGCCGAAGTTGACCGCCTTGGCCCGGGAGCGCAGGGCGGGGGTGACCTCCTCCAGCGGCACGTCGAAGATTTCGCTGGCGGTGCGGGCGTGAACGTCCTGTCCGGTGCGGAAGGCCTCCAGCATGGCCTCGTCGCCGGAGAAGTGGGCCATGAGCCGCAGCTCAATCTGGCTGTAGTCCGCGTCCAGCAGCACCCAGCCCTCCCGGGGCAGGAAGGCCCGGCGGATTTCCCGCCCCTCCTCGGTGCGCACGGGGATGTTCTGCAGGTTCGGCTCGGAGGAGGAGATGCGCCCCGTGGCGGTCGCCACCTGGTCGAAGTGGGAGTGGACGCGCCCGCCGGGCTCGGTCAGGCGCTGCAGCCCCTCCACGTAGGTGCCCTGCAGCTTGGTCAGCTGCCGGTAGCGCAGCAGCGGGTCGATGATCTCCGGCGCGATGTCCCGCAGCCCCTCCAGCACCTCGGCGGAGGTGGAGTAGCCCCGGCTCGTCTTTTTGCCGTGGGGCAGCTTCAGCGTCTCGAACAGCACCTCGCCCAGCTGCTGGGTGCTGTTCAGGTTGAAGGGCGCCACGCCGCAGGCGGCGAACACCTGCGCCTTCAGCGCCTCGATCTCCCCGGCGTAGCGCACGCCCAGCTGGCGCAGGAAGTCCACGTCCACCCGGAAGCCGATGTTCTCCATCCGGGCCAGCACCCGGCTCAGCGGCAGCTCCACGTCCCGCATCAGGGGCAGCATGCCCGCCGCCTCCACCCGGCCTTCCTGCCACCGTGCCAGGCTCAGGATCCCCCGGGCGTCCCGGGGCAGCTGCGGCGCCAGCTCCGGCAGCGCGTAGCTCTTTTCCTGCGGGTTGAGCAGATAGGCCCCCAGCATGGTGTCCCACGCGAAGGCCTCCGGGGCCTGCAGGCCGTGCCCCTCCAGCAGGTGCACCAGCGCCTTGCCGTCATGGACGATGGCGGGATGGGCGCACATTTCGGGCGCCAGCACCCCCAGCACCTCCTCCGGCTGCAGCCCGGGGGACAGCAGATCGCCCCCCAGCGCGGCGGTCAGCCAGGTGCCGTCCTGCCCGGCGAGGGTCAGGGCGGTGTCGCCAAGTTGCACCGCGATGGGCCGGGCCGCCCCGGTCAGGGCCGCCACCGCCTCCTGGAGCGCACACAGCGCGGTGATCTCCCGCGCCTCCCCGAAGGGCAGCAGCGATGCCACGCCCTCGTCCCGGGGCTCTGTCGCGGTCTCCCGGGCCCCCTCTGGAGGGGTCTGCGGCGCGGGGGGCTCCTGCCCGTCCCCGCCCGCGCCCTCCGCGATGCGCTTCGCCAGCTGATTGAGCCGCAGCCGCTGCAGCGCGGGCACGGCGCCCCGCAGGTCGGGCAGGCGGCAGTCCTCCAGCGCGAAGTCCACCGGCGCGTCCCGGCGGATGGTCGCCAGCTCCTTGCACGTCCGGGCCACCCCGGCCCCCGCCAGCAGCTTCTCCCGCAGCTTGCCCTTCTCCTGCTCCGCGTTGGCGAGCACGTTTTCCAGCGTGCCCCACTTCTGCAGCAGCTTGACGGCGGTCTTGTCGCCGATGCCCGCGATGCCGGGGATGTTGTCGCTGCTGTCCCCCGCCAGGCCCTTCCAGTCGGTGACCTGCGCCGGGGCGAAGCCGTACTCCTCCATCACCTTTTCGGGGGTGAAGCGGATGGTCTCGCTGATGCCCTTTCGGGTGAACATCAGCTCGGTGCCGCCGCCCACCAGCTGCAGAGCGTCCCGGTCGCCGGTCAGCAGCAGCGGGGCCGCGCCGGCCTCCGCGCCCAGCCGGGACAGGGTGCCCAGCAGGTCGTCCGCCTCCCAGCCCTGCAGGGCGAAGCGGCGGATGCCCATCTCGTCCAGCAGCGTCCGGATGGTCTGGAACTGCTGCACCAGCTCCGGGGGCGTGGCGCTGCGCCCGGCCTTGTAGTCGGCGTAGGCGGTGTGGCGGAAGGTGGGCCCATGCTCGTCGAAGCACACCGCCAGATACGTCACCCGCTCCTCCCGGATCACCCGCAGCAGCATGGACAGAAAACCGTGGATGGCATTGGTGTACACCCCGCCCGCGTCCATGAGCGGCAGCGCATGGAACGCCCGGTGCATCAGACTGTTGCCATCCACGATGAGAAATACGTCCTTCATGATCTTCCCTCCCGTCAGTGTCTCCATTATACCACAGATGGGCAGGGAAAGGGAAGGGTCAATCCGCGTCGCCGCTCTGGGCGACGGTGTAGAGCGAGTAGAAGTAGCCCTTCTGCGCCATCAGCTCCTCGAAGGTGCCCCGCTCGCAGATGGTGCCGCCCCGCATGACCAGGATGGTATCGTAGCGCCGCAGGGTGCCGGCGTTCAGCCGGTGGGTGACCACCAGCCGGGTGATGCCCTCCAGGGACAGCACCGCGTCCGTGACCTCCTGGGCGGTCTGGTTGTCGAGGGCGGCGGTGGCCTCGTCCATGAGCAGCACGGAGGCGTGGCGCAGCAGGCCCCGGGCGATGGACACGCGCTGCTTTTCGCCGCCGGACAGGCCGCAGCCGTTCTCGCCGCAGCGGTAGTCCAGCCCCTTGGCGCCGATCACCCCGGACAGGCCGCTGCGCCGCGCCGCGTCCAGCACCTCCGCCTCGGGCAGGTCGCGGAACATGGTGATGTTGCGGCGCAGGGTGTCGTTGAACACGAACACGTTCTGCTGCACCAGGCTCATCATGGCGTACAGGCTGTCCGTGGACACCCCGCGCAGCTCGTGCCCGTCCAGCAGGATGCTGCCCCTGTAGCCATCGTAGCCGCCCATGAGCAGGTTGAGCAGCGTGGACTTGCCGCTGCCCGAGGCGCCCACCACGGCGCAGCTCGTGCCGGCCCCGATCTCGCAGCTGACGCGGCGCAGCACGGGCTTTTGCGGATCGTAGCCAAAGGTAACATCCTGCAGCTGGATACCCTCCCGCAGCGTGGGCGGGATGCTCTCCCCGCCCCGCTCCACGTTCTCCGCCATGGCGTCCGCCAGCTTTTCCACCAGCGCGTTCTTGGCCTTGTACCCGGCGTAGATCTGCGGCACGGTGGACATGGGCTGCATGATGTAGTTCATCATCTGCACGAACGCCATGACCATGCCCACGGTGACGCCCTGCCCCGTGAGGGCCATCCAGCAGGCCACCAGAAACACGCCCAGCTGGCACACCAGCCCCGCCAGCCCCGTGAGCATGTCAATCAGGCTGGCGGCCCTGCGCCTGCGGCGCTTGGTCACCTCCAGCGCGTCATTTTCGCCCTCAAACAGCGCGGTGACCTGTTCCTCGGCCTGAAAGCTCTTGACCACCGGAAAGCCGGTCAGCATGTCCTTGACCATCGCCAGAAAGCGCTCGTTGCCATCGGACACCTGCTTCTCCCGCCGGGACAGCACGTTGCCGGTCATCAGCGACGCCACCAGCGGCAGCAGCGACAGCCCGAGGGCCCACAGCGTCAGCACCGGCGAGTACCAGACCATCATCACCAGCGCCCCCACGCAGGTCAGCACCTGCTGCACGAGCCTCGGCACCTGACTGAGCCAGCCGTTCTCGATGGCGGTCACGTCGTTGGTCAGCGCGGAGATGTAGCGGCTGGAGCTCTCGCTGGAGAAGGACGAGATGCTCTTGCGGGTCAGCATTTTGAACACGTGGTTCTTGTACTGCTTCGAGGCCCGCTCCATCATCCGGGGAAAGGCGTAGCAGCTGATGAGCGCCCCCGCCACCAGCACCGCGACGATGCCCGCCGACAGCGCCGCCACCCACTCCAGCTGCTCCGGCGCGCCCCCGGTCGCCACGTCAATCATCACCTGCAGCAGATAGGCCACCGCCAGATTCAGGCCCGATTCCACCACGCTCGTCATCAGGCACAGTCCGATCAGCCCCCGGTTGCCCCGGTAAAAGGCGCTGTTCAGCGCCCGGATGCCGGCCCTGCGCGCCCCGCGCTCCGCCTCCATGGTATCGCCTCCCCTTCCGGGCTTATGCTATCAGATTTTCCATGAGAAAAAAAGGGAAGGCGGATGAAAATTCCATGAGAAAAGCGGAGGGCCCGCAGGCCCCCCGCCGGATGCGCTATGCCAGCGCCCCGTCCGTCCGCGGCAGCTTCCTTGCCACCACATGATAGCAGACGAAGTGCACCGCGAAGGTGACGAACCAGGACACGGGGTAGGACAGGTACAGCACCTGCAGCGTGTGCCAGCCCGGCACGGCGAACACGGTCATGATCCACACGATGCGGAACAGGCAGGCGCCGGTCAGCGACACGATCATGGGCATGATGGAGTACCCGATGCCCCGCAGCTGCCCCACCATCACGTCCATGGTGCCGCAGAGGAAGTAGGTGGGCAGGATGATGCCCATGCGGAGCAGGCCGTAGCGGATGACCTCCGGGTCGCGGTTGTACAGCCCCAGCAGCGTGGAGCCAAAGGCCAGGAACAGCAGCCCCAGCGCCAGCCCGATCACCACCACGGTGCCCAGCGTGACCCACAGGGTGCGCCGCACCCGGCTGTACTGCTTTGCGCCGTAGTTCTGGCTGGCGAAGGTGAGCGCCGCCTGATGAATGGAGTTCATGGCGGTATAGACGAAGCCCTCCAGGTTGCTGGCGGCGGAGTTGCCCGCCACGGCGATGGAGCCGAAGGAGTTGATGGAGGACTGAATCAGCACGTTGGAGATGGAGAACAGGCAGCCCTGCAGCCCGGCGGGGAGGCCGATGCGGAGGATGCCCTTCAGCGTGGGCAGATGGATGCCAAGGCTGGTCAGGTCGAGGCGGGTGGGCCCGTCGGAGCGCAGCAGGCACACGATGACCAGCGCGCAGGAGATGACCTGACTGATGACCGTGGCGATGGCGACGCCCGCCACGCTCAGGTGGAAGGCGCACACCAGCAGCAGGTTCAGCACCACGTTGATGATGCCGGAGATGGTCAGGTAGTACAGGGGGCGGCGGGTGTCGCCCTGGGCGCGGAGAATAGCAGCGCCGAAGTTGTAGAGCATGTTGAAGGGCATGCCGACGAAGTAGATGCGCACATAGAGCGTGGACAGGTCGATCACGTCCTCCGGGCTGCTCATCCACTCCAGCATGGTGCGGGCCAGACAGAAGCCCATGATGCCCACCACCACGCCGGATACGAGCGCCACGGTGATGGCGGTGTGAACGCCCCGGCGCACGGCGGGCAGGTCCCCCGCGCCGAAGGCCCGGGCGATCATGACGCTGGCGCCCACGCTGAGCCCCATGAACAGGTTGACCAGCAAATTGATGAGGGAGCCCGTGGAGCCCACCGCCGCCAGCGCCTGGGCCCCGGCGAAGCGCCCCACCACGATCACGTCCGCCGCGTTGTAGAGCAGCTGGAGCATGCCCGACAGAATGAGCGGGCCGGAAAAGAGCAGCACCTTGGGCAGCAGGGCGCCGCGGGTCATGTCGATTTCATAGTGCCTTGATCGTGTCATGTCGTCCTCCGTGGTTCCTCTTTTCCGCGCCCTACTGCATCCTCGCGCTGAGGGTGATGAGGGTGACGGCGGGCTGGTTCATGAAGCGCCCGGGCTGCCGGGGATAGAACCCGCTGGCTGCCAGGCCCGGGGAAATGTACTGGGGCACGCCATTCAGGTAGTCCATCCCCTGCAGCAGGCTGTCCTCGGGCCACCAGCCCAGCTCCGGCACATAGATGGCCCCCTTGCCGGGCAGCCGCCACTGTCCGCCGCAGTAGTGTCCCGCCAGCAGCAGCGATGCCTGCCGCAGGGAGAACACGGTGTTCCTGCCGCTCCATTCGTTCAGGGTGCTCATGAACTCCCTCGTCATGGGCACATGGGTGAGGACAATCTGGATGTCCGTGGCCTTCATCTGGGCGATGCTCTCGCGGATGCGCCCCACCCGCGCCACCTGATACTCCGCGACCCGCTTCTCGGCGGCCTCGTCCGCCGACAGGCCGGGCAGGCCGTTCAGTCGGTTCAGCCGGGCCTGCCAGGTGCTCTCCAGCCCGTCCAGATCGAGGCTGTAGAGCTCCTCGGGCACGAACCAGATGCGGGCGGTGCCCTTGCTGCCCCGGGTGAACAGCACGGGCTCGTCCAGGATGGTCACGCCGGCCTCCTCCAGCTTCACCGCCCAGTCCGCCTTGGGGGAGATGCTGGCGTGGGCGGTGGGGTCCAGATAGTCCGGATCCTCGTCCCCCAGCACCAGCAGCTTGGGCTTGTCGGAGGGCAGCAGCGCCACCAGATCCAGCAGCGGCTCCACGTCGCCCTCCGGCCCGATCATATCGCCGGTCATGACGATGCTGGACACGTTCAGCCCGCTGATCGCCTGCCGGATGGCGCTCTGCCGGGTGCCCAGCTGCTGCCCGTGCAGGTCGCTGAAGTGGAGGATGGTCCACTGCTCCAGATCGGCGGGCAGGTTGGTGACGGTGACGCCGACCCGCTCCAGCACCACCTGCTGCCGCAGCATCAGGTTGACCGACAGCACGCCCGCCGTCGCCACCGCCAGCACCACCAGCAGCGTCACCAGAAACCGCCGCAGATGATGCGGCTTCCGGTAGTCCGAGAACATATACGCACTCCGGCGCCTTGCCATCGCCGCACCCCCTTTTCGCCATCCCTTCCATTATACGGCCCTTCGGGCCCGGAAGCAAGCGTTTTGTAAAATTTCTGCAAAATATTCGCGGAAAGTGTGACATTTCCTGTCACATTCCATCCCGCACAGGTACAGGAAAAGGGACAGCCGCGCCCCGCGCAGCCATCCCCCGCCTTTTCGCTTACTTCTTTTCCTTCAGATAGGCCTGAATGGAAGCGAGCACCTCGTCCGCGTCAAGGCCATGAACGGCGCAGGCGTCCTCGAGGCTCTCGCCCACGGAGGACGGGCAGCCAACGCAGTGCATACCGCTCATCATCAGGATTCTTGCGATGCCGATGTCATAGTTCAGCATCTCGCCCATGGTGGTCTGCTTGGTGATTTCCATGCTTGTTCCCTCCTTGATCGGGCTGAACGCCCCGACCAGAAAACAGTATATACCGCTTTGCCCGCAAATGCAAGCGCTTCTTTTGGATTTACATGCGCTCGGGCGCCTCGATGCCCACCAGGTACAGCCCGGTGCGGATCACGTTCCGGGTGGCCTCGGTCAGGCGAACGCGGGCCGAGGCCGCCGCCGCGTCGTCGTCCAGGATGCGGTGCTCGTAGTAGAACTTGTTGTAGGCCTGCGCGATGTCGGTGACGGCGCGGGTGATGAGGCTGGGCTCGTAGCGGTTCGCGGCCTCCCGGATCACGTCCGGGAAGCGGCCCAGCAGCCGCAGCAGGGCCTGCGCCTCGTCGTCGGTCAGGGCGTTCATGTCGGGCTCGGGCAGCGAGAGGGCCTCCGCCTTGCGCAGCACGGAGCAGCAGCGGGCGTGGGTGTACTGGACATAGGGGCCGGTCTCGCCGTCGAAGTTGAGCGCCCGCTCCCAGGAGAAGTCGATGTCCTTGATGCGGTTGTTGCACAGATCGGCGTAGACCACCGCGCCGATGCCCACCTGCCGGGCGACCTCGGCCTTGTTGGGCAGCTCGGGGCTCTTTTCCTCGATGATGGCGAGCGCCTTCTGCTGGGCCTGCTCCAGCAGGTCCTCCAGGTAGACCACGTGGCCCTTGCGGGTCGCCAGGGCCTGTCCCTCATAGGAGATCATGCCGAAGGCCACATGAACGCAGTCCTTGGCCCAGGGGTAGCCCATCTTCTCCAGCACCCGGAACAGCTGCCGGAAGTGCAGATCCTGCTGGTAGGCCACCACGTACAGGCACTTGTCGAAGTGGTAGGTGTTCTGGCGGTACACCGCCGCCGCCAGGTCGCGGGTGTGGTACAGGGACGCGCCGTCGGAGCGCAGGATGATGCAGGGCGGCATGTCGTCCTCGGACAGATCCACCACCGACGCGCCCTGCGACACGGTCAGCAGGTTCTTCTCCCGCAGCACGTCGATCACGGGCTCCATCTTGTCCATGTAGAAGCTCTCGCCCGCGTAGGAGTCGAAGGACACGCCCAGCAGGTCATACACCCGGGCGGTGTCCCGCAGGGTGATCTCCTTGAACCAGCTCCAGATGCTCCGGGCCTCCTCGTCGCCGTCCTCAATCTTCTTGAACCAGGCGCGGCCCTCGTCCTCCAGCGCCGGCTCCTTCTCGGCCTCCTCGTGGAACTTCACGTACAGCCGAACCAGCTCGTTGACGCCCTGCTGCTCCACGGCCTCCCGGCTGCCCCACTTCTTGTAGGCGCAGATCATCTTGCCGAACTGGGTGCCCCAGTCGCCCAGATGATTGATGCTGACCGTGCGGTAGCCCAGGTGGTCATAGATGCGGCGCAGGCTGTGACCGATCATGGTGGTGGACAGGTGCCCGATGTGGAAGCGCTTGGCGATGTTGATGGACGAGTAGTCCAGGCAGACCGTTTTGCCCGCGCCCTCGTCGGAGGCGCCGTAGTGATCCCCCGCCGCCAGCACGGCGTTCAGGGTCTCCCCGGCGAAATTGACGCGGTTGAGGAAGAAATTGAGGTAGCCGTTCACCGCCTCCACGCGGGCGACATCCTCGTGGTGCCATCCCTCCACCAGCGCCAGGGCGATTTTGGGCGGGGCCATGCGCAGGGCCTTGGCGAGGCGGAAGCAGGGGAAGGCATAGTCGCCCATCTCCGGGTTCGGCGGCACCGCCAGCAGGCCGCGAATCTCGTCGGCCCCGGGGAGCCCCTGGGCTTCGGGCCAGGTATCGGTCAGGCAGGCGGCGGTCAGGGAAGCGATGCGGGTCATCATATCCATTTCCAATCAGTCTCCTTCGTTGCAGGTACCTGCTCATCATACCACATTCCCGCCCCCGGCGCAAGAGCCAACCGACCGTCGCGGCCCATTTCGCCGCGCTCTCAGGTGCCTGGGCGCTCCGCCTGGGCGCACAGGGCGTGGAGCCCCAGCAGCACGGAGTGCTCCGGCTGCTCCGCCACCCGGAAGCGCAGCTGCCCCCAGGGCGTCCAGACCCGCTCCCGCACCAGCGTCTCGAGCCGTTCGGACAGCGCCGGCCCCCAGTTCAGCACGCCGCCGCTGAGCACCACCACCTCCGGGTCGTAGGCGTAGACCAGCGCCACCAGACAGTTGGCCCAGTAGGCGCAGCACTCCTCGAACACGCGCCGCGCCAGCGGGTCACCCGCGTCGCAGTAGCGCTTCAGCACCCGGAAATCCACCTGCTTTTCCCGCTTGAGGGGGCTGTCCCCGGCTGCCTCCCGCACCATCAGCGGCAGGGCCCAGGTGCTGGCCTGTGCCTCGGCGCAGCCCACCCCGGGGCAGCCGGCGCAGGGGCGCCCGTCCACCCGCAGGGGGATGTGCCCCATCAGGTCGCCCGCCTGATAGTGACGGCCCCTTACGAGCCTGCCGTTCATCATGGCGGCGGTGCCGATGCCCGTGCCGAGGATCATCAGCACGAAATCCCCGGTGTCGGCGGCGCAGCCCCAGGTGCCCTCCCCCAGCGCGGCGGCGTTGGCGTCGTTGTCCATGCACAGGGGCAGCCCCAGCCGCTCCCGGCACCAGGCCGTCAGGTCAACCCGGGCGTAGTCCGCGAACTTGGCGTTGTGCCCCAGAATCCGCCGCCGATCCACGTCCACCAGGCTCGGAAAGGCGATGCCCACGGCCTCGGGCCGCATCGTCTCCAGCCAGGGCCCGCAGGCCGCCTCCAGCCGGGGCAGCAGGGGCACGAGCCCCGCGTCCGCATGGGCCTCCAGCACGGTGGAGCAGAGGACGCGCCCGTCCTCCACCACCCCCAGCTTGACCCGGGAGCCGCCCAGGTCGATGGCAAGGCTTCTCATGGTTCCGCTCCCCCTTCCCCGGGCACGCTGCCCACATAGACCACATAGGCATACCCCGCGCCGTCGTAGCAGGACAGGGTGTACTCCTGTACGCGCTGCGCCGCGTCGTAGGCCACGCGGACGCCCCGCATGACCGGCGCTCCCACCGGCACATCCAGCGCCTCCGCCACCTCCGCCGTGGCGGCGACGGCCTCGAAGCGCTCCATGACCCCGGCGGGCTTGGGGATGCCCCGCTCCTCCATCAGCTGGTACAGGGAGCCCGTATACGCCTCGGGCTCCTCAGGCATGACCGCCGCGGCCCTCAGCCAGGTGTCGAACAGCACGATGGGCCGCCCGTCGGCGGTGCGGACGCGGCGGACGCGGCAGAGCACCTCCCCCACCTCGCACCCAAAGACCCGGGCCAGCGTTTCGTCCGCCATCACCCGGGCCACCTGCACGGAGCGGGTGCCGGGGATCATGTGGCGCTCCCGCATCTCATCGGTGAAGCTGCGGATGCGGGGCAGCACCTCCGCGATGCGGTGCCCCGCGACCACGGTTCCCTTGCCCCGGGTGCGCCGGATGAGCCCCTCCTGCTCCAGCCCCTGCATGGCCTGCCGCACGGTGATGCGGCTGACCTGAAAGCGCGCCTGCAGCTCGCCCTCGGTGGGCAGGGTGTCCCCGCGCCCGTAGACGCCGCGGGCGATGTCCTCCTTCAGCGCCCGGTAGATCTGGGCATAGAGGGGCGGCGCGCCCCGTCCGTGATCCAGCGCCGTCATACCCCCACCTCCGTGCCCCGCACCCAGGCCCGGATAACCCGCACCTGCTCCCCCGCCCGGGCGGGCCGCAGGGTATAGGCCCCCGCCGCCGCCGGCAGGATGAAGGTCTCGGCATAGTGCACCTCGAAGGGCGCGAAGGCCCCGTCCGGGCTCTCGATCACCGCCGCCTCGCCCTCCACCAGGTTCAGCATGTTGACGGTGCCGCAGGTGTGCAGAGGGCAGGCCGTGCGGATGTCGTAGCGCCTCGTCTCGATGAACTCCAGCGCATGGAGCCCGGTGCGGGTCTCGGTGAAGTCCCCGTCCTCCCGGAGCACCTGCGTCTGCCCCACCAGATTCCGCTCCACCCACCCGGTGCGCCGCTCCCAGCGGATGACGTGCTCACCGTGGTCGATGTGGATGGGGCGGGGTCTGCCGTCCAGCCCCAGGCGGCCCCAGTCCCACAGCTTCATGGTGAAGATGTAGGGCGTCGCGCTGATCTCCAGCACCATGCAGTTGGCCCCGGAGCAGTGAATGGTACCCGCCGGGATGAGGAAGTGGTTGTGCCGATGGGCCGGGAAGCGGTTGACGTACCGCTCCGCGTCGAAGGGCGCGCCGCCCTCCTGCGCGTCCCGGAGCGCCCGCAGCATCTCGTCCGGCTCCACATCCTCCCGGACGCCCAGGTACACCTGTGCCCCCTCCCCGGCGTCAAGGATGTAGTAGCTCTCATCCTGCGTGTAGGCCATGCCGAACTGCCGGTGGATGTAATCGGTGTCGGGATGCACCTGCAGGCTCAGGTTGCCGCCGCCCATGGTGTCCAGAAAGTCGAAGCGGATGGGGAACTCCGCCCCAAACCGGGCGTAGACCCCCTCGCCCAGCAGCGCCCGGGGGCAGTAGAACACCGCGTTGATCGCCGGTGACTCCACCACCACGCCGCCGCTCTCCAGCAGGATGCTGTTCTCCTCGGGCACCCCGTCGAAGGACCAGGCGTAGTTGGGCCTCTCGGGGTCGAGCCCGCAGACCCGCTTCATCCACTGACCGCCCCACACGCCGGGGTCAAAGTAGGGCACCGTGCGGAAGGGCCCCGCCGCCACCTGCCGCAGCCCCGTGCGGAAGCAATCGCCGGTCAGCATGGCGGGGTCGCCGGGCCGGTTGGTGTCCAGGTAGAAATCG
>JAEDKS010000206.1 GCA_016295665.1 Clostridia bacterium | reverse complement strand
CGGCGATCATCTCGCCCAGCTTCCCGGAGAACTCGCTGACGCCAAAGGCCACGCTGGTGGCCTCCAGGCTGTGCCCGCAGGCCTCGTGGAAGATCACGCCGCCGAAGCCGTTGTCGATGACCACCGGCATCACGCCCGCAGGGCACACCGGGGCATGGAGCATGGTCTGTGCCTGCACCGCCGCCGTGCGACCCGCCTGCTCGGCGTCCACCCGCTCGTCGAACAGCTCAAAGCCCATCTGTGCGCCCGGGCCCTCGCTGCCGGTCTGGTTCTCGCTGCCGTTGCTGGCGATGGCGGACACCGCCAGCCGGGACCACACCCGCCGGTCAGTGACGAAGGTGCCCTCGGTGTTGCAGATCAGCACGTTCTGCACGCTGTCCGTGTACCGGGCCTGCACCTGCACAATCTCGCCGGACACAGCCCTCGCCGCCGCATCCGCTGCCCGGAGCTTCTCTGCCTTGACCGCCGCCTTCACCGCGTCGGGCATCAGACGGATCTCCTCCGGACGCTCGGCATGCACCGCATGGAAGGGCACCGGCACACAGCCCGCGCCTCCCTTCACCGCCGCTGCCGCCTGCTCCGCGCAGGCCATCAGCCCCGCACGGCTGGTGTCATTGGTGTGCACATAGATGGCGTTGGTGCCCGTGAAAATCCGGATGCCCGCCCCGTGCAGCCGGTTTGTGTTCACCGTGTCCAGCCGACCGGATTTGAGCATCAGGGTGTTGTCGATCCTGTCCTCCAGAAAGATTTCAGCGAAGTCCCCGCCGGTCTGCACCGCCCGGGCCAGCACCTCCCGGGCTATATTCTGATCGAGCATGCGTTTCCTTCCTTTCCGCGCCGACCCCGGAGCTCACCCCCGTGCCGGCTTCATGCCAGTAACATTAGTATAGCAAAAAAAGGACGGTTTGTCCACCGCCGTTCGGCGAGCACAGAGGTCGTCTCCCGGTCCCCTCCGTCCGATGGGCAGAAAGCCCCCTCCTCACTCGATGTCGAAGTCAAACCAGGTGTCGGGATAGGGCTCCTTCAGCAGCCGGTAGTGCCACCACTCGTTTTCGTAGGGGACAAAGCCGGCGCAGGCCATGATCCCGCAGAGCAGGGTGCGCATCTCCGCCTGAGACGGGGTGACGGTTGGGGCGTTGTGGTGGCTCTCCTCGCCCATGAAGTCAAAGCCCGTGCCCATGTCCACCGGCACGCCGTCCTTCGTCAGCGTCAGGTCGATGGTGGAGCCCCGGGAATGACCGGAATGCAGCGCGATATAGCCCTTCGGGAACAGCTCCCGCTTGTCCAGCGCCGGATAGAACTCGGCCTTCGTTTTGCCGTCCTCCGGCGCAGCGCTCCAGCGGACGAAGTCATCCACCGCCTTCTGCGGGCGGTAGGCATCGTAGATCAGCAGACCGTAGCCCAGCGTCCGGGCCGCCGCACAGGCCTTCCCCAGTGCCGCCGCGGCCTCGCAGGTTGCCACGGCACGCCCCGCATGGTAGCCCGCCAGCGGATGGCCCGTCAGATTGTGGGCCGTGGCGTAGCGAATCTCCTCCTGTACGCCGAGCACCGCGTCAGTCAGGTAAACAAAGCCCTTCTCCATGCTCAGCGCTCCTCTCCATAGCTGCCATACTGCTTCTTTCTGTGCGGCACGCGGTTGATGACCAGCCCCAGCACCCGTGCGCCGGCATCCTCCAGCTGCTGCCGCGCCACCGTCAGCTCCCGGCGGCGCACCGCGTTGTCCCCCGCCACCAGCACGGCGCCCTCACAGACCGCCGCTATCATCAGCGCATCCGAGATCAGCCCCACCGGCGGCGTATCCACCAGCACCAGATCGTGGCATGCCGAGAGCCGCGCCATCAGCTTTCCCAGCCGCTCGCCGCCCAGCAGGTGCGCCGCATCAAAGACCGGCTCCGTCACCGGCACCAGCGACAGCCCCGGAACGCTGGTCGCATACACGACCTCCTTGTACCCGGCCTGATGCGCCAGGTAATGGGATACGCCCCTCCGCTCGCCGTCCAGATAGATACCGTGCCGGGCACACAGCGACGAACGGCGCAGATCGCCGTCCACCAGCGCCACGCGCCGCCCCATCTCCGCCAGCCGCCTCGCCGTGTGAAAGGCCACGAAGCTCTTGCCCGCGCCCTCCTCGCAGCTGGTGAACAGCACGCGCCTCGCCCCGCTGGCAGACAGGTTGGTGCAGAGCGTGTTGATCGACTCGCCCACCGCGTAGGTGAGCGTATCCTCCCGGGTGATAACCAGTTGCTTCATCCGCTGCTCCTGCCCCCTTTCTCCTGTCCGCGCCTTCCGGCATCACCGGTCGTCCCGGCGCTCCACCGGGATCATCGCGATCACCTGCATGCCCGCCACGTCCCGCAGGTACGCCGTGCCGCGCACCCGATCCTTGAAGAAGAAGCACAGCACCAGCACCATGAACGCGCCCAGCAGCCCGCATCCGGCGCCCACCAGACAGCACTTCAGCACGCTGTAGGACACCGGCTTTCCGTCCGGTTTGCCCATGGAGAGCACGCTCGGCCGATCCATGGACATGACGCGCCCGATGTAGTCCTGCACCACCAGACAGTAGGTATTGGCGATCTCCGCCGCCTTGAACGGATCCGTCCAGCGAACCGCCACGTACAGCACCCGGGAGCTGCCGGCGCTACGCACACTCACCCGCTCTCTCAGCTCCGCCATGGTGCAGTCCAGCTCGCACAGCTCGATGACCTTCTCGTTGACCTCCCAGGTCTTGAGCGCCTCCTGATAGTCCGCCGTCAGGTAGTTGCTCATCTGCAGCACGCTCAGATCCACGATGGCATCGCTGGCATCCACCGCGTACAGCTTCGCGACCGACTCATACAGGGGCTCCTCGCCATACCAGACCAGGCAGGTGCAGAGCGCCGCCATCATCAGGGACACCAGCGCCATGATCCAGCCGTGCTCCAGCACATACTGCATCAGCGCCATCAGCTCCTCGCCGCTCCAGCCGTACGCCTCCCGCGCGGTCGGATTCGCTGCCGCCCGGTTCCGTTTCCGGTTCTCCTTCATGCTTCGCACCTCCGCCCGTTCCGGTCACAGCGTCTGCGGCTCATAGAGCACATCCAGCACCAGCTTCCACAGGGCCTCCCCGTCAGGTTCAAAGACGCAGACCCCCGACGCGTCCGTGCCATAGGTGCCGGGAATGGCCAGATCCGGCTGCAGCTTGTAGTCCCGCAGCCGGTACGCCAGGGATGCCAGGGCGCTGCGGGACAGGCTGCTGCTGAAGCTGCCGCTCAGCGCGTCCAGCAGCGTGTCGAGATAACCCGCATCCGCCCGGAGATGCTCCTGCAGCGCCGCCGCAGCAGCCGTCACGTAGGCGCGCTGACGCTTCATCCGCTCGGTGCTTCCGGCGCCGTCCTCCGTTAGCAGACTCCGCA
>JAEDKS010000205.1 GCA_016295665.1 Clostridia bacterium | reverse complement strand
GCTGGAAGCGGCCCAGGGACTTGTTGTCGTAGGCCATCTGGCGCTCGCCCTGCAGCACGTTGATCTCCACGGTGGTCTGACCGTCGGCGGCGGTGGAGAACACCTGGCTCTTCTCGGTGGGGATGGTGGAGTTGCGGTCGATCAGACGGGTGAAGATGTGGCCCTCGGTCTCCAGGCCCAGGCTCAGGGGCGTCACGTCCAGGAGCAGCACGTCCTTGACCTCGCCCACCAGCACGCCGCCCTGAATGGCAGCGCCGACAGCCACGCACTCGTCGGGGTTCACGCCCTTGAAGGGCTCCTTGCCGGTCACGCGCTTCACAGCGGCCTGCACGGCGGGGATACGGGTGGAGCCGCCCACCAGAATGACCTTGTCGATCTGGTTCACGCTCAGGCCGGCGTCCTTCAGGGCCTTGTTCATGGGCTCGATGGTGGCCTCCACCAGATCCGCGGTCAGCTCCTCGAACTTGGCGCGGGTGATGGTCATCTCAATGTGCTTGGGGCCGGTGGCGTCGGCGGTGATGAAGGGCAGGTTCACGGAGGCGGCGCTGGTGCCGCTCAGCTCGATCTTGGCCTTCTCGGCGGCCTCCTTCAGACGCTGGGCCGCGATGCGGTCCTGACGCAGGTTGATGCCGTTCTCCTTCTGGAAGGTGTCGGCGATGTAGTCGATCAGGCGCTGGTCGAAGTCATCGCCGCCCAAGCGGGTGTTGCCGTTGGTGGACAGCACCTCGAACACGCCGTCGGAGATGTCCAGGATGGACACGTCGAAGGTGCCGCCGCCCAGGTCGTACACCAGAATCTTCTGGCCCTCATCCTTGTCCAGACCATAGGCCAGGGACGCGGCGGTAGGCTCGTTGATGATGCGCTGCACGTTCAGGCCCGCGATGCGGCCCGCGTCCTTGGTGGCCTGACGCTGGCTGTCATTGAAGTAGGCGGGCACGGTGATGACGGCCTCGGTGACGGTCTCGCCCAGATAGCTCTCGGCAGTCTCCTTCATCTTGGTCAGAATCATGGCGCTGATGTCCTGGGGGGTGTAGGCCTTGCCGTCGATGTTCACCTTGTAGTCGGTGCCCATCTCACGCTTGATGGAGATGATGGTGCGGTCGGGGTTGGTGACGGCCTGACGCTTGGCGATCTGACCCACCAGACGCTCGCCGTCCTTGGTGAAGGCCACCACGGAAGGCGTGGTGCGGCTGCCCTCGGCGTTGGCGATGACGACGGGCTTGCCGCCCTCCATGACCGCCACGCAGCTGTTGGTGGTACCCAGGTCAATACCGATGATCTTGCTCATAGTTGTTTCCTCCTCATGTTCACTCTATCTTTGTTCTGTCTGGTGTCTGATCTATACAGAAAGGGGCATGGCCCCTGTTCTGGCGTAGGAATCCGGAAGACGGGCGGCTCAGTCCGCCACGACCTTCACCATGGCGTGCCGCAGCACGAAGCCGCCCATCTGGTAGCCCTTCTGCAGCACCTGGCACACGGTGCCCGGCTCGCCCTCCTCGGGAGAGCCCTGCATGATGGCATTTTCCAGGTTCGGGTCGAACTTCTCGCCCTGCCGGTCGATGACCGTCACGCCCAGCTTGGCAAAGGCCTCATTGAACTGCCGGAGCGTCAGCTCAATGCCGCTGCGGAGGGGGCTTTCCTCCCCGGCGGACTGCAGGGCCCGCTCCAGGTTATCCAGCACCGGCAGCATGGCGGTCGCCACGCTGCGCTGACCGTCCGCGAAGCTGTCGGCGCGCACCGACTCGTTGCGGCGGCGGAAGTTCTCGAAATCCGCCTTGGTGCGCTGCGCCAGCTTCAGGTACTCATCCGCCTGGGCGGTGGCTGCCTCCAGATCGGCCTGCAGCTTCGCCACATCGACGGCGTTCTCCTCCGGAGCGGCGGTCGCTTCCGTCTGCTCCGCGGCGGTGTCCTCCACCACCTGGGCGTCCAGGATTTCAGGCTCCGAGGCCCTGCGTTCTTCATTCATCATGCGCTTGATTCGCCTTCCTGTTTTTTTCTTCTTCATGCTCCGTCACGTTCCTGTTTTCGTTTCGGCCCCGACCACCCATGTCGTCCCCGAAGAGCTCCGAGAGCTGCTGTCCCATGGTGCCCAGCACGCTCATCACCCGGCTGTAGCGCATCCGCGTGGGGCCGATGATGCCGATGGTGCCCTGCTGACCGCTGCGGGTGGAGTAGGTGGCGGTCACGATGGAGCAGTCCGACATTTCCGGCACGCCGGTCTCCGGGCCGATGCGCACCGTGAAGGCCACGTTCCCCTGCTGTGCGATGATGGAGGCCAGCCGGTCGCGGGTCTCCATGAGGCTCAGGAAGCTGCGCGCCTTCTCCATGTCGCTGTACTCCGGGTAGGCCAGCATGTTGCTGGTGCCGCCCACCGCCACATGGCCCCGGGGGGCTGCGCCGGTCTCGTTCATGAAGGAGCCGAGGGAGGACAGCAGGGCTTCGTTGTCCCGCATCCTGCCCGCAATCTCCGGCATCCGCGCCGAGGCCTCCGCCAGCGTCAGTCCCTGCAGGCCCTCGGTGAGGGCCCGGGAGATGGAGTAGAGCGCGTCCGCGCTGAGCTCTCTGGCGATGGGCACCACCGTGTCGCGGACGATGCCCGCGTCGGTGACGATCACCACCAGCGCGCTCACCTCGGACACCGGCACCAGCTGAATGGTGCGGATGTGGGGCTGGGGCCCGGTGGGCGGCAGCACCACGGCGGTGTAGTTGGTGAGGCTGGAGAGCACCTGGGCGGCGTGGTCGATGACGTCCTGCATCTGGCGGCGGCGCCCCGTGAAGTGCGCCTGCAGCGCGTCGGTGGTGGCGGTGTGGATGACACCGTTCCGCAGCAGCTGATCCACGTACAGCCGATAGGCCTTCGCCGACGGGATGCGCCCCGCCGACACATGGGGCTGCTCCAGGTAGCCCAGCTCCTCCAGGTCGCTCATCTCGTTGCGGATGGTCGCAGAGGACAGACCCATGTCATACTTCTTGGAGATGGTCCGCGAGCCCACAGGCACAGCCGTCAGGATATAGTCATCAATGATGGCCTGCAGAATCCGGAACTTCCGTTCATCCATCCCCATGTTCTCACGTCCTTTCCCCCGCCGCCGGCGATGGGCCGTCGGCTTTTTGTTGTTAGCACTCAATCGGGTTGAGTGCTAATCACGATTGTTATCATACCCCTACTCCCCGCTTTTGTCAAGAGGTTTCCGCAGATAATCCATGAATAATTTGTGAATCCGCCCTTTCCCGGGCTCCGGCGCAGCGCGGAGATTTTTTTTAAATTTTTTTGTTTTTCCCCTTGCATTTTGTCCGAAGCTGTGCTATACTATCACTGTTGCCGCAAGAGATGCTGATGTAGCTCAGTAGGTAGAGCGCATCCTTGGTAAGGATGAGGTCACCGGTTCGAATCCGGTCATCAGCTC
>JAEDKS010000204.1 GCA_016295665.1 Clostridia bacterium | reverse complement strand
AGCTCGACCGGCTGAACATCCTGCAGGCCACGAAGAAGGCCATGCGGGAGGCAGCGGCACAGGTGCCCGCCGACATCTATCTGATTGATGCGGTCAAGGATCTGGGGCTTGGCGGCGTGGAGGTGCCCATCATCCGGGGTGACGCCACCAGCTATGCCATCGCCGCGGCGAGCATCGTGGCGAAGGTCACCCGGGACCGGCAGATGCTGGCGCTGGATGCGCAGTACCCGGAGTACGGCTTCGCCCGGAACAAGGGCTACGGCACGCAGGAGCACATCGCCGCGCTGCGCCGCCTGGGCCCGTGCCCGGCGCATCGGCGCACCTTCATCGGGCACTTCTGGCCATGAGACAGTACGAGTCGGGGCTGGAGGGCGAGAGGCAGGCGGAGCGCTTCCTGACGGAGCGCTGCGGCATGACCTGCCTTGCCCGGCGCTACCGGGCGGAGGGCGGCGAGCTTGATCTGGTGATGGCGGACGGGGAAACCACCGTGTTCGTGGAGGTCAAGGCCCGGCCTGGCGGCAGGGCGGGGGAGGGCCTCCTGGCGATTACCCCCGGCAAGCGGCAGCGCATGCTCCGCGCCGCCCGGGCCTACCTGCTGGAGACGGGCGGCATGAACCGCCCGGTGCGGTTCGATGTGGTGGAAATCACCCGGGACGGCCTGCGTCATATCCCGAACGCCTTCGGGGCCACGGGCTGACCAGGAACGGAAACTTGTGAGGAAACGAGGAATGACCATGCGATTCAAGCGGCTTTGGGCGATTCTGCTGGCGCTGCTGCTCACTTCACCCGCGCTGGCGGAGAGCGGCAATCTGCTGCGCAATCCCGGCTTTGAGGAGCTGGATGGAAACGGCATGCCCCTGGAATGGTCGAGGGATGCCTACAACAACGCGGAGGGCGTTACGCTTTTCGGCGTGTCCGAGGAGCATTGGGAGGGCAGCGTCAGCGCCCGGATCCGCAGCCTCTCCGCCAATGATGCCCGGTTGATACAGACCGTGACGGTGGAGCCGAACACCTATTACCGGCTCTCCGGCTATATCCGGGCGGACGTGACCGAGGTCAAGAGCGACATGAAGTGGGGCGCGAACCTGTCCGTGCTGGGCATGGCGCTCAACGTGGACGCCATCTACGACACGCAGGGCGAGTGGGTCTACACGGAGCTGTACGGTCAGACCGGCCCCGACCAGACCTCCCTGGTGGTCTGCGCCCGGCTGGGCGGCTACTCCGGTGACTGCTCGGGTCTGGCGCAGTTCGACGACCTGAGCCTGACCCGTGTGGACATCCTGCCCTCGGGGGTGACGGCGCAGAAGTGGTACACGGAGCCCGCACCCGTGGCGCAGGATCCCGGCGACGAGGAGACCGCCTCGGAGCCCGGCCCCTTCTGGCCCTGGCTGCTGGTGCTGTCCGCGGTGTATCTGCTGCTGGGTGCCGGCGGCTATTCCCTGCTGAAGCGGCGGGGCACGCAGGACGCGACGGCGCGGCTGATGCCCCCGCTGGTGGGCGTGGGGCTGGCGCTGGCCTTTGTGCTGCGCTGCGTGGTCGCGCTGCTGGTGGACGGCTATCAGGTGGACGTGAGCTGCTTCCGGGCCTGGGGCTCGACGCTGTGCTCGGTGGGCCCCGGCGGCTTCTATCAGTCCGTCAGCTTCTGTGACTATCCGCCGGCCTACATGCTGGTGCTGGGCCTGAACCACCTGCTGACCGAGGCGGTGCGCGCCCTGTTCGGCGGCACGCTGCCCGGGTGGCTGCCCGCGTCCTTCTTCATCAAGCTGCTGCCCATGCTGTGCGATGTGGGCATCGCGGCGATCGTGTACCGCGTGGCCTGCCGCCGGGGCGAGAACACCGGCGCGGCGGGCTTCCTGAGCCTGCTGGTGGCCTTCTGCCCGGCGCTGATTGTGAACAGCGCGGCCTGGTGCCAGGTGGACTCCGTGCTGGCGCTGCTGCTGCTGGCGGTGTGCTGTCTGGCGCTGGAGCAGAGGTGGACGCTGCTCATGCCGGTCTATGTGCTGGCGGTGCTCGCCAAGCCGCAGGCGCTGATGGTCGGCCCGCTGGGGCTGGTGGTCATCATCATGGCGCTGCTGCGGGACAGGAAGCAGTGGAAGCCCATGCTCATCGGCGTGGGCGCGGCGGTGGCGGTGGCGCTGGTGATCGTGCTGCCCTTCATGATTGGCCCCAAGGGCCTCTATCTGCTCAATCAGGACGGACATTTCTGGCTCACGGCGCTCTACGCCGACACACTCAGTTCATATCCCTACGCTACGCTGAACACGGCGAACCTGTACTATCTCTTCGGCGGCAACTGGAGCGCCCTGGAGAACACGGCGCACTGGGCGGTGCCGCTGCTGCTGGCGGCCCTGTGCCTGGGCTGGGGCGCGCTGGAGGCGGTGCTGCTGCGCCGGGAGGGGCGGCGGCTCTTCCTGCTGGAGCCCGCGCTGATGGCGGCCTTTGCCGTGGGCTTTGGGCTCATGGCGCTGCTGGGGGCGAGCTGGTCGCTGGTGGGCAGCGTCGCCATGGTGCTGTGCTTTGCCATCGTGCTGCCGCTGTTCATCCGCTCCGGGCGGGCGGAGACCCTGCCGTACATGGGGGCGCTGCTGTTCCTGCTGCTGTATGTGCTGGGCATCAAGATGCACGAGCGGTATCTGTTCCCGGCCTTCGCGCTGCTGGGGCTGGCCTGTGCCATCCGGCGTGACTGGCGGATGCTGCCGCTGCTTCTGCTGCTGGGCTGCACGGTGTTCGTCAACGAGGGCATCGTGCTGGACAACTCCCTCCGGCTGGGCAGCAGCATGGGCCATCTGAACAACGACACCCTGCTGCTGAACCGGGTGCTGTCCGTGCTGAATCTGGTCGCGGCGGCGCTGGGGCTGTATATCGGTGCCCGGGTGAGCCTGGGCTGTGAGCAGCGGGAGGGCAGCGGTCGCCTGCAGGCCTTCCTGAGCCGTTACGAGACGAAGCGCCCCACGCTGGAGGACTACCGTCCCGACAGCGGCCTGCACTGGAAGCGCATCGACACCCTGCTGGTGCTGCTGGTAACGGGTGCCTACGCGGTGCTGTCCCTGTGCAATCTCGGCTCCACGAAGGCGCCGCAGACCATGTGGACGTCCAGCTCCATGGACGAGGAGATCGTGCTCGACCTGGGCGCGCACTACGATGACTTTGCGCTGGTCTACTACTGCGGCGTCAGCTACAGCGACTTCTCCGTGGCGGTCAGCGATGACGGCGTCGCCTGGTCGGAGGAGTACTGGGCGCAGATGCGGGAGGGCCAGTGCTATCAGTGGAAATACCTGGTGCCCAGCTATGACAGCGGTGACGGCACCCGCACCTAGTCCGGCACCAACAAGCTGACCGGCGTGCAGCGCCTGAGCGGACGCTATGTGCGCGTCAAGGCGCAGCAGATTGGCCTGCGGCTGGGCGAGATG
>JAEDKS010000203.1 GCA_016295665.1 Clostridia bacterium | reverse complement strand
GTGCCGATGTTTACATGGGGCTTTTTGCGCTCGTAACGCTCCTTCGCCATGGGAATCTCCTCCTTAATTGGTTCGCACAAACTGCGAAAGTTCTCTGACAAAAGCAGTTCGTGGCGGTTGATGCGGTGGTGGAGCAGGCAATGGGAATCGAACCCACACGACCAGCTTGGGAAGCTGGAGTTCTACCACTAAACTATGCCTGCACGTCCCGCATCAAGCCTATCCAGACTTGTCAGACAATCATATTTTACCTTCAATTCTCATGGATGTCAAGAGGTTGTACATTTTTTGTTTTACGAGATCGCATTTTTTCTTCCATTTCCGGGTCTGAGGGGGACGGAAAAACCCGCAGCGGCGCTTGAAATGGGGCGGAGCGCATGATATAATGCCGGTAGAAGGGTTCGCGTTTGATCTTCAGGATGTAGCGGGGAAGCAGCAACGGGCGCTGGACACCATGGGGCGCATTGGGCCGCCGCAAGGAGTTCGTGGATCAGTTCACCATCTACATGGGCAAGGACGGAGGTGTGGCCCTGTCATGCACCCCTACATGATCCGCTATCTGAATCAGCTGCTCTATGTGGCGGAGCTCTCCACCGCCACGCTGCTTCTGGCCCGCTCCCTCCCCCGGCGGAGGCGGTGGGGCGTGGCGCTGCTGGGGTATCTGGCGCTGCTGGCGCTGGCGCTCTACCTGCTGGTGGTGGTCAAGGACATGGTCATGGGGCGCATCAACGCCCCCGGCGTGCTTTCGCTGTTCATCGTGGTGTACATCTCCTCGTTCCTGGCGGAGCTGATCGTGTTCTCCCTGGGGCTGCTCATCGTGCGGGCCGTGTTTGAGGTCTCCTTCTCCCATGCGGTGTTCATCGCCTGCGCGGGCTACGCCACCCGCAACCTGGCCCACTGCATCGTGACGCTGGTGTGCCTGCTCGTCACCGAGGAATCCGCCTTCGACGCCACCAAGCTCCTGACCCCCTCCGGCGCCCTGCTGTATTTCGGCGTGTTCGTGCCGGTGTACCTGGTCTGCTACCTGGTGTTCTTCCGCCGCTGCCGGCAGGGGGACGAGGTGTTTCTGGACGCCCGCTTCCTCCGGGTGCTCATCCTGCTGGCTGCCGCCAACATGCTGCTCAATGCGGTCAACGCCCCGAAGAACAGCCTGGAGGCGGACATCCTCTACAGCTTCGTGCTCTTTGCGCGGATTCTGTTCTGTCTGGTGGGGCTCATCATCCAGTTCTTCGTGCTCAGCTGGGAGAAGCTGGTGTTCCGCCAGTCCCAGATGGAGCACATCCTCTCCACCCAGAAGGAGCAGTTCGAGATCGCCAAGCGCAGCATCGAGACCGTGAACATCAACGCCCACGACCTGAAGCATCAGCTGTCCCTGCTGACCAGCGCCATCCGCCTCAGCGGCGGCAGCGGTGAGATGCAGCAGGAGCTGGAGCGGATGAACCGCTACGTCGAGGACGTGGACACGGTCTTTCACACGGGCAGCAAGGCGCTGGACATCACCCTGACGGAGAAGGCCCGCATCTGCCGGGAGCAGCTCATCTCCCTGTCTGTGGTGGCGGACGGCAGGGCGCTGGGCTTCCTGTCGGACGTGGATCTCTACACGCTGCTGGGCAACGCGCTGGACAACGCCATCGAGGCCACGGAGGCGGTGCCGGAGCCGGAGAAGCGCACCATCGCCCTGTCCGTGCGACAGGAGAAGGGCATGGTGTCCATCCATCTGGAGAACACCTTCGCCACCGCCCCGCGCTTCGTCAACGGCCTTCCCCAGACCAGCAAGGCCGACCAGCGCTTCCACGGCTACGGCGTCCGCAGCATGCAGCGGGTGGTGAGCCAGTACGAGGGCAACCTGACCACCCACGTGGACGGCGACCTGTTCCATGTGGACATCCTCTTCTTTGGCCAAACGCCGACCGAATAAGTAATTGATCCCCCATCTTGGGAAATTCCTGTTGCGCGCAGCAGGAATTTTTCTTATACCCATAAGCAGCGAAAACAAGAGAAGGAGGTTCCCCTCATGCTCAGAAAACCGTTTTTCCGCTTCCTTCCGCTGCTGCTGGCGCTGGTACTGTGCCTGCCCGCAGCCCTCGGCGAGGAGGCCGACCTGACCGACCACGAGGCGCACGTCTGGGTGCCGGTGTCCGCCACGGAGGCCACCTGCGCTGCGGCGGCGCGAACCGTGCTGCGGTGCGAGGTCTGCTGCGCGGCGTCCTTCACGCTGGACGCACCCGCCACCGCGCAGCATGACTACGACGAGCGGGGCGTGTGCCGCACCTGCGGCTGGCTCGACCTGACCCGGGCCACCGAGGACGAGGCGCTGGCCCTGTACGGCTTCGTCCCCGTGGACACCGACGGCAGCGCCACCTGGACCTCCGGGGATCAGGTGCTGATGGGCCTGTACCCCCAGAGCCTGGTCATGGAGGATGACCCCGCCCTGACCGCCCTGCGCACGCTGGAGGATCCCGCCGCCTTCGACAGCTACGGCTACTACAGCGCGGGCGAGGTCGCGGACTACATGCGCTTCCTGGACACCGAGGTGGACGGGGTGCGCTACCGTGGCGTGTACATGACGGACTACCGCCCCTACTACACCGGCCTGCCCGCCGGGCCCGACGCGTCCTACATCGACGACGGCGGCTACGCGCTGGAGACGGTGTACTGGTTCCGCTTCGACCCCATCGTCTGGAACGTGCTGGACTACCACGATGGCGAGCTGCTGCTGAACGCCGCCCGCTGCCTGGACGCGCAGCCCTATCAGGCCCTCTATCAGGGCAACCGGGGCAACTTCTCCATACTTGGCTCTGACACGCTGGTGAACGACTGGGCCGCCAGCTCCATCCGCAGCTTCCTGAACGACGACTTCCTGCACCTGGCCTTCACCCCGGAGGAACAGGCGCTCATCGCCGTCACCCGCCTGGACAACCGCACCACCGGCTACGAGCCCAACGCCAAGTTCCAGATCACGCAGCAGGACACGGAGGATCAGCTCTTCCTGCTGTCCTATGCCGACCTGGTGAACCCGGGCTACGGCTACCCGGAGACCGCCAGCTTTGACCTGGCTGCCAACGGCGACAGCATCAACGACGTGCCCGAGGCCTTCGTGCGCCGCCGCAGCTACACGCCCTACGCCGCCATTCAGGGCTGCCGCCCCTCCACGCAGGGCGTGACCGGCGACGGGGAGCCCGCCTGCTACTACATGCTCCGCTCCGCGGGCAACCTGCGCTTCAGCATCGCGGGCGTGTCCAAGTACGGCAGCGCATCCTACTCCGGCTCCCTGAACCCCACCAGCAAATCCAGTCAGGACGGCTTCGCCGTGAACGGTGACTTCGGCCTGCTCCCCGCCATGAATGTAAAGGTAGGTGTTGTCCAATGATGAAGAAGCTGCTGCTCTGCCTGTGCGCCTGTATGCTCTGCCTGGCGCCG
>JAEDKS010000032.1 GCA_016295665.1 Clostridia bacterium | reverse complement strand
CTTCCAACAAGACCCTCAACCGCGCCACCGGCGTCGTGCTCGTGCTGCTGGGTGTCGTGGTGCTGGGCTTCAGGCTGTTCACGGGCAACTGACCTCCGCTGGACACAAGCGCCGCATACGCAAAGAGCCGCCGCAGGTTCGTCCTGTGCGCGGCTCTTTGCGCCCGTCCGTGCCTATTCCTTCGGATGCGGCTTGTTCTCCCGGTAGGCCGCCATGGAGTACTTGAACAGCTCCGAGGTGGCGGGCGGCGTCCAGGAGATGGCGTTGGCGCCGGCCTCGATGGTCGCCCGGATGCTCTCGTCCGTGGGGCCGCCGGTGGCAATGATCGGGAAGTCCGGCAGTACCCGGCGGATGTCCCGCACGATCTCCGGCGTCCGGCCCGCCGCCGCCACGTTGAAGATGGAGGCCCCCGCCGCCACCCGGGCCAGATAGTCGTCCTGGTCGTTGACTACGGTGATGATGGCGGGCACATCCACCAGCGAGGCCACCTTGTGCAGCGTTTCGTTGTCGGTGGGCGCGTTCATCACCACGCCCGAAACGCCCTGCATCTCCGCGTTGGTCGCCAGATGCACCACCCGCTGCCCGGTGGTCAGCCCGCCGCCCACCCCCGCCAGCACGGGGATATCCGCCGCCATCATCAGCGCCTGGGTGATGATGGGCTGCGGTGTGAAGGGATAGACCGCCAGCACCGCATCCGCGTCGATGTTCCGGACGATGCACAGATCGGTGGTGAACACCACGGACTTGATGCGCCGTCCAAAGACCACAATGCCGCTGCATTCCCGGATCACCGGCGGCACCCGCAGGGAGAACCGCCGGAGGTCGCCGTCATAGACCGGCCTATGCTTGCGGGGAAGATCACTCATGCTTCATCGCTCCTTTCCGCTGCCCGGCGCGCCGCCGGACGATCATGGATGATGCTGCCATGGTAAGCCGGGTTTATGAAATCAAAATGAAGGGTGCGTCACGAGGCTGTGAACGAAAGCCGCATTCCCCGGAAAACGCATTGAATTTCCGTGCCGCTTTTGCTATACTAACGCTTGAGGAAAGAGGAGGTGTGCCGCATGGCCCGTTCCTGGGGAGAAAACCTTGACCTGAAAATTGCCAAGCTGCCCGAGAGCCCCGGGTGCTATCTGATGAAGGACGCGGAGGGCACCATCATCTATGTGGGCAAGGCCGTGAATCTGAAGAACCGCGTCCGCTCCTATTTCCGCGACACCAGCCACACCCCCAAGGTTGCCGCCATGATCTCCCACATCGCGGACTTCGACATCCTGCTGTGCGAGTCCAACCTGGAGGCGCTGTGCCTGGAGTGCAACCTCATCAAGAGCCACAAGCCCTATTACAATATTCTGCTCAAGGACGACAAGCACTATCCCTACCTGCGGGTAAATCTGAAGGAGCCCTTCCCCCGGCTGACGCTGGCGCGGCGCATGGAGAAGGACGGTGCCCGGTACTTCGGGCCCTACATCGGCGCCACCGCGGTCAAGCAGGTCATCGACGCGGTGCGGGACGTGTTTCCGCTGCGCACCTGCCGCCAGACCCTGCCGCTGAAGAAGCCGGGGCGTCCCTGCATCAACTACGACATCGGCAAGTGCATGGCCCCCTGCGCGGGGAAGTGTACTGAGGAAGCCTACTGGGACATGATGGACGGGGTGCTGTCCTTTCTGAATGGCGACTACGAGCAGGTCATCAGCAAGCTGCGGCGGGACATGATGGAAGCTGCCGGAAAGATGCAGTATGAGAAGGCCGCCGCCCTCCGGGACAAAATCCGGGACGTGGAGGGGCTGATGCAGCGGCAGATCGCCATCCGCACCGACCAGAGCGAGCAGGACATCATCGCCCTGGCGCAGGATGGGCTGGACGCCATGGTGCAGGTAGTGTACGTCCGAGGCGGCAGGATGCTGGGCGGCGATCACTTCACCCTGCCCCGGGAGGGCGCGGAGGAGCCCGGTGAGGTGCTGGCCTCCTTCCTGACCCAGTACTACGAGGACGGCAACCTGATCCCCCGGAACGTGCTGGTACAGGCGCTGCCCGAGGGCAGCCGAGAGCAGCTGGAGCAGTGGCTGCGGCAGATGAAGAACGCCGCCGTGACCCTGACGACACCCAAGCGCGGGGAGAAGCACGATCTGGTGCTGCTCGCCGCCAAGAACGCCGCCGATGCGCTGGAGAAGCGCAACGCCCATGCCGCCATCCGGGAGGAGCGCACCTCCGGTGCCGCCGCCGGACTGGGGAAGGCCCTCGGGCTGGATCACTATCCCCGGCGCATCGAGGGCTACGACATCTCCAACACCCAGGGCGTGCTCAGCGTGGGCAGCATGGTGGTGTTCATCGACGGCGAGCCCGCGAAGAAGGAGTACCGCCAGTTCCGCATCAAGACCGTGGAGGGTGCCAACGACTTCGCCTCGCTGAACGAGGTGCTGGGACGCCGCTTCGCCCATGGTCTCGCGGAGAGGAAGGAGCGGGAGGCAGCCGGGTTGTCCCCCATCGGCGGCAAGTTCTCCGACCTGCCCGACCTGGTGCTGATCGACGGCGGCCCCCAGCAGCTCCGCTTTGCCCGTCAGGCGCTGCTGGACATGGGCGCGGAGGTCGCCATGTTCGGTCTGGCAAAGAAGCAGGAGGAGATCTACCTTCCCGACCGGGAGGAGCCCATCCTGCTGGATCACCGCACCCCGGAGCTGCAGCTGATTCAGCGCGTCCGCGACGAGGCGCACCGCTGCGCCATCACCCACCACCGGGCGCTCCGGGGCAAGGCCTTCACCCACAGCCAGCTGGAGGAGATTCCCGGCATCGGCCCCAAGCGCCGAAAGGCGCTGCTGCACCGCTTCCAGTCCCTGAAGGCCATCCGCGCCGCCACCCTGGAGGAGCTGATGGCGGTGGACGGCATGACCCGATCCGCTGCGGAGGCCGTGCTGCAGTGGGCCCGGACGAAAAAGCCGGAGGCGGGCCGGGGCATCCCGGACTGACCTGGCGGAGCGCAAACAGGCGGAAGGAGAAGGAAACGCGATGGAGGAAAGCATCATCGCCGGGCTGACCGCAAGGGACGACCAGTATGCCTGCGCGCTGGCAAACCGGATCGTGTCCGAGAGTCAGGAAACAGATCAATGGTACGGGGATTTTGATGCTTTCGCATCGCTGCTCGACCATCCCAAATCCCTGGTGCGGAACCGGGCACTGATGATTCTTGCGGCAAATGCCCGCTGGGACAGGGCCAACCGGTTTGACGCGCTTCTGCCCGATTTTCTCGCGCACATCACGGATGAAAAGCCGATCACCGCCAGACAGTGCGTGAAGGCGCTTGTGTGGGTCGGCACAGCCAGACCGCAGCATGTTCCCCGAATCCTGTCCGCCCTTCGGAATGCCGATCTGTCCGGATACAGGGACAGCATGCGTCCGCTGATTGAAAAGGACATCGCAGACACCATCAAACAACTGACCACCCCCGATTGATCGGAGGTGGTCAGCGCGTATTGGGTCAGGCTTCCCGCTGCCCGCCCACAGGCCGCAGATAGACCTTCATGCGGCGCATGATGTGGGCGAAGCAGGGAATCAGGAAGGCGTCCGCCAGCAGCCAGGCCATAGGATTCGCCAGACAGGCGCCGGTGAAGCCCAGCACGGGCACCAGCAGCACCGCCACGCCGGTGCGGGCGATCATTTCCGCCACGCCCGCGAACATGGCAACCTGCGTGAAGCCCATGCCCTGAATGGACAGGCGCACGATGTTCACAAACAGCAGCGGAATATACATCGAGCTGTTGATGAGCAGGAAGCGGTAGGCCATGCTCACCACCTCGCCGTCGCTGCCGGCGTCCACGAACAGGCCGATCATCTGTCTGCCAAACAGCCAGATGATGGTGAAAGCCAGGATGCAGTAGATCGTGCCGATCACGGACGCGGCGTTCAGGCCCTGCACAATGCGGCGGCCCTTCTTCGCGCCCATGTTCTGTCCGGCGTAGGTCGCCATGGTGGTCGCCAGCGCGTCAAACATGCAGGTGAAGAACATGCTGATCTTGCCGCCCGCCGTCATGGCGGAGACCGCCGCCACGCTGATGCCGTTCACCGACCACTGGGCCACCACCGAGCCGATGGCGGTGATGGAGTACTGCAGCCCCATGGGAATGCCGATGCCCACCAGATGCGCGGCATACCGGGGACGGAAGCGGCGCTCCTCCCGGCTCATGCGCAGGATGGGGAAATGCCGGATCATCACCACCAGGCAGCCCACGCCCGACACCAGCTGGCTGATGATGGTCGCCACCGCAGCGCCCGCCACGCCCATGCCGAACACCATGATGAACAGCAGGTCCAGCACGATGTTGACCACCGAGGCGATGGCGATGAAGTACACGGGCGTCTTGCTGTCGCCCAGGGAGCGCAGCACACCGCTGGACATGTTGTACAGCACGGTCACGGGAATCGCCGCGAAGATCAGCCGGATATAGGACACGGCGGAGTCGAAGATGGACGCATCCGTGTTCATCAGGCGCAGCATCGTCGGGCAGAGCAGCGCCGTCACCACGCCCATGACCAGGCTGAAGCCCACACAGATGTAGATGGCGTTCGCCAGGTAGCAGCGCATTTCGCTCTCCTCATGTGCGCCAAAGCTCTGGGCAATGGGAATGGCGAAGCCGGCGCACAGGCCGTTGCAGAAGCCCAGAATCAGAAAGTTCAGCGAGCCCGTGCAGCCCACCGCAGCCAGCTGATCCGCCCCCAGCGTCTTGCCCACGATAGCGGTGTCCACAAAGCTGTAGAGCTGCTGGAACAGGAAGCCGAACAGCAGCGGCACCGTGAAGCCGATGACCAGCTTCATGGGCGAGCCGGTGGTCATATCCCTGACCGTCGAACGTGCCAACCTCATCACCCTTTTTCCTCAGGATTTCCGGCGGCATCCAGACCGCCAACGCAGGTTATAGCATATCACGACGTTTGTTGCAAGCGGGGAAATTTGGTGCTTCCCGGGCCATTTTCTGCATTTCTCCCCTGCTTTCAGATAAAGGCAGCCGGTCGCCCCGGGACATGGGGTGACCGGCTGTTCCGAAAACGATGTCGGGCAGAGGGATTACTCCTCCTCTTCCTCCTCGGGAAGCTCCGCGTTGTGATAGACGTTCTGCACGTCGTCGTTATCCTCGAGCATCTCCAGCATCTTCTGAACCTTCTCCAGGGTTTCCGGATCCGGAATCGCCACGGTGTTCTGGGGAATCTTGTCCACCTCGGCGGAGAGGAAGGTCAGGCCCTGCTTCTCCAGCGCCTCGCGCACGGCGGAGAACTCGCTGGGCGCGGTGTAGATCTCGAAAGCATCCTCGTCCGCCTTCATGTCCTCGGCACCGGCGTCCAGGGCCATCATCATCATCTCGTCCTCATCGCTGCCGGGGGTGCGCTCCACCACGAGCACGCCCTTCTCGTCGAACATGAAGCCCACGGAGCCCGTGGTGCCCAGGTTGCCGCCGTTCTTGGCGAAGCAGTGACGGATGTCGCTGGCGGTGCGGTTGCGGTTGTCGGTGATGGTATCCACGATCACCGCCACGCCGCCGGGGGCATAGCCTTCATAGGTGATCTGCTCATACACCACGTTGCTCAGCTCGCCGCTGGCCTTCTTGATGGAGCGCTGGATGTTGTCGTTGGGCATATTGTTGGCCTTGGCCTTGGCAATCACGTCGCGCAGCTTGCCGTTGGACTCGGGATTGGCACCGCCGTCGCGCACCGCGATGGCGATCTCACGGCCGATCTTGGTGAAAATGGCGCCACGGGCGGCATCCGCCTTGCCCTTCTTCGCCTGAATATTATGCCACTTGGAATGTCCGGACATCGTATCCCTCCTAAAAAGCATCACATCATCAGATGTCAACGCTTCATTATATCACCGATACCGGTTTTCCGTCAAGGGGTTCCCGGCGGTTTTCGCCCGCTGGCGGGGCGCTACCGGTACATTTCCGCCACCGATCCGGTCACCCGATCTACGTTGTCCCGCAGGTAGGTGAAGATGTCCCCCGCGATGGGCGCCGCCACGCTGCCACCGCCCACTCCGTCGCCAATGTCCTCCACCAGCACCGCCACCGCAAAGGGCAGGCTCTCGTCGTCAAGGAAGCCCACGAACCAGCCGTAGCTGATGGCCTCGCCGTTGAGCGAGGACTCCGCCGTGCCGGTCTTGCCGCAGACGGTCAGCCCGGAGACCCGGGCACGGCTGCCGGTGGCTCCGGCGGCGTTCACCGCGGCGTCCATGTAGTCCCGGAGGAGGGCGGCGGTCTCCGGCTGCATGGCGGTGCGGTAGACCCGCTCTCCGCCCACGCTCCGGGAGCGCCCTGTGGCGCTGATCGCGCCCAGCAGCAGCCGGGGCTCCATCATCACGCCCCCATTGGCGACTGCCGCCGCCACCATGCACATGTGCAGCGGCGTCGCGGCGATGGCGCTCTGCCCGAACCCGGAGGCCGCCAGCTCAAAGGCAGTGCGGTTCTGGGTGGGATAGGCGGAGTTCTCCACCACCAGGTCGCGGAACAGGAAGTTGTCACCGAAGCCAAAGTCCTCCGCCTTGCCCCGCAGCGCGTCATCCCCCACCGTCAGGGCGGTGATGGTGAAGGCGTTGTTGCAGGACACCGTAAAGGCCTGCTTCAGCGTCAGGGTGCCGTGAGATGCGCCGCCGTAGTCCCGGATGGTCTGCCCCAGCACGCTCAGGCTGCCGGTGCAGTTCATCGTCAGCGCATCGGCACCCGTCAGGTTCTCCAGCGCTGCCGCCGCCGTCACGATCTTGAAGGTGGAGCCCGGCGGGTAGAGGGATTGGGTGACCCGGTTCCAGTAGGGCTCACCCGTCGGATCCGTGCCCGCGATGTTCTGCGGATCGAAGGAGGGCAGGGAGGTCATGCCCAGCACCTCCCCCGTCCGATAGTTCAGAACGACCGCCGCGCCGCGCTTGCCCGCAGAGAGCGGATGCGCGTCAAAGCTCTCCGCCATGACGGTGCACAGTCGGCTGTCCACGCACAGGGTCACGTCGTCGCCCCGCCGTGCGTCGCCGGAGAGCAGCAGCGCCACCAGCTCCGGAAAGGTGGACTGGAAGCCGTAGAGATAGCTCGTCTGAAAGGTCTCCACGCCATTGGCAACCTGCCCCTGGCTGTCGCCCAGCAGATGGACGATGGCCCGCCGGGCGCTCTCGTCCGCCTGATAGACCCGGTTGCCCTCCTCGTCCGTGGAAGCCAGCACCACGCCGCACCGGTCCAGCACCGACCCGGCGACCACGCTCTCCTTCTGCGCCCGAACCCGGGGGTTCTTACTGGAGGCAAACCAGCGATTGCCATACACCAGCACGCTGTAGCCGCCATACACCGCCAGCAGCAGGAACAGCCCGAACAGGAACAGCGCCAGCAGCTTGAAGCGGAAACGCTGCTGTTTCAAGCAATCACCCCCCCCGCAGGAAAAATTCAGTCCGAAACCAGGGCAATCCGGGCATCCTCGTCCAGATCGTCGTCGTTGAGGCTGTCCACGCCCTGCAGCAGCCCGATCAGGCACATGCTGCTCAGCAGCGACGAGCCTCCTGCCGACACGAAGGGCATGGTCACGCCCGTCAGCGGAATCAGCTTGATGACACCGCCGATGATGACGAAGGTCTGCAGCCCCAGCATCAGCGTGGCGCCCATCGCCAGCAGCCCGTGGAAGGAGCGCCGCGCCGCCATGGCGATGGTCGCGCCGCGCCAGATCAGCGCCACATACATCAGCAGCACGCACACCCCGAAGATCAGCCCGAACTGCTCACAGATGACCGCGAAGATGAAATCCGTTTCATACACCGGGATGGAGGTGGGCGTGCCCAGCCCGAGCCCCACGCCGATCAGCCCGCCGCTCGCCAGGGCCATCAGGCCCTGCACGATCTGATACCCGGAGTTCTCATAGTCGGCCCAGGGATTGCGCCAGATCGCCACGCGCTTCTTCACATGGGCAAACATCCTGTAGCCCATCACCGCCGCGCCCACGCCGCCCGCCACGCCAAGCCCCGTCAGGAGCAGGTTACCCGTGGAGGCAAAGCAGAGCAGCAGCGTCACGCCATAGTACAGCAGCGCGGTACCCAGGTCCTTCTGCAGCATCAGCACCCCCAGGCAGCACACGGAGAACAGCAGCCAGGGCAGCATTCTGCGGCGGCTCATGTAGAAGCTGAGAATCAGCAGCAGGCTGATCTTAACCAGCTCGCTGGGCTGCACGGACAGGGGGCCGAGGTAAATCCAGTTGGTGGCACCGTTGGTCTCCCGCCCCATCACCAGGGGCAGCAGCAGCGCCCCCAGGGACAGGGGCATGAGCAGCACCACCGGCAGCCGCCAGGAGCGCACCAGCCGCACCATCCACACGCACAGCACCATCGCCACCAGCCCCACGCCGTAGTACATGACCTGCCGGTAGGCGGTGCCCGGACTGGTGGCATAGAGCACCAGCACCCCCAGAGCGCACAGGAAATTGGTCAGGGACAGGAGCAGCTTGTCCGAGGGGAACAGATGCGGCAGCACATGGGTGCCCAGCCAGATCATGGCGGGAACCCCCGCCGCCAGGGCAAAGCCCTCCCACTTCATGTCCCGCAGCGCCAGGAGCAGGAAGGCGCTGCCGAAAAACAGCATCACCACGCTGGACAGCAGTCCCCCGGGGTCGCGCCCCACCGGGCGTCCGCCGCGCTTCCTACGCTTCATGCCTGTCCCCCCTCCTGCGCCGCTTCGGAGGCGGCAAGGGCGTATCCGGCTCCATCTCCGGCTCCGCCTCATAGCACACAGGCTCCCCGAACAGCGTGTCGTGGTGCGTCTCCTCCGGCGCGGCGGGGGCATCGTAGCACACGGGCTGCCCGAACAGGGTCTGCTGCGCCCGGGGCTTCGGCGCGCGATGGGGCATGGTGTCCAGCCCCGCGAACAGCCTCAGCTGCAGCTGCGCGTCCCCCACCGTCAGCACGCTGCCGTGCACCATGGGCGTACGCCGGGCGCTTCGGCTGCCGGTGATGGCAAAGCCGTCCACCTCGCACCGCCGGCGCCGCCGGGGATAGACCAGCAGCCCCACATGGGGCTGAAAGGAAAAGTCCAGGTGCTGCCCCGCCACGCCGTCCACCGGCACCACCACGTCGGCGGTGCGCACGAAGCCCAGCGTGCCCTCGTAGGGCATGGGAATCAGCATCCCCTCCGGCAGCTCGTCCGAGCCCCGCAGCACCGCCAGCTCCCCGATCAGCCCCGCGTCCGGCACCTGCCGCAGCCGCTGATGGCGCGCCCGCCGGTCCTTCATCAGCCAGATGAACGCCCGCAGCACGATCATCACGCCCAGAAAGACAAACCAGTACCGCATTCCCAGCGAAAGAACCTCGTAGACCTCCCCGGACATGACCTCACCTCCCGCAGCGCTCCGGAAATACAACGAACAGCTACCCCGGTTTCATCCCGCGTTCCGTCCCGCGTCAGACCAGCATCTCCCTGACCTCCCGCAGCAGCCCCCGCAGATCCCCCACGACCTCCGGATCCTTCTGGACGGAGATGGTCAGGTTCTCCGGGCGGAAGATGGCCTGGGCCGCGTCCAGCAGATCCTCCACCGTCATTTCATCATACATGGCGCTCTGCGCCTCCAGATCGCACTGGGATGTGTCCCCCGCCATCCAGCTCCAGCCCATCATTTCGCTCATGTCGGCGGCGCTGTCCATCATCATGGACAGGTTGTCGGTGAACTGGGTGCGCAGCAGCATCAGGCGGACGGGACGGATGTACATCCGGAGCCGGTGAATCAGCGTGAACACCTGCCGCAGGCTCTCCTCCAGCTTCTCCTGCCGCACGTCGTAGGTGATCACCAGCCGCTGATAGGCGCCCGTCTCCTCGATGTAGGACTCGATCTCCGCCACCAGCGCCCGCTCCTCCCGCAGCTCCTGGAACAGCAGGCTGTCCACGTTGCCGGCGGTCACCGCGTCAATCACCCGGCTCTGCAGCGGGAACACCACCTCCGGATCGATGTCGAAGGCCAGATGCACCTTGGCCTGTCCGCCCTCCTCGTCCACGACCAGATCGCTGTGCTCGTCCCGGCAGCAGAAGCCCAGGGGCATGATCTGCCGGAAGGGCGGCGTCTCGGTGTAGTTCTGCAGGTCGCTCATCAGCGCGATGGCGGCGGCCTCCATCCCCTTGGTGAAGCTGCCGGTGATGCACAGGCAGGCGTTCTGGGGCTGGAACACCATTCTCTGCCACAGTCGGATGGTGTCGGGCGTCATGGCCTCGATGCTCTCTGCGGTGCCCATCACCGGGAACGCGCCCTCCTGGGTGCGGCGGTAGCGGCGCTCCACCTCGTCCTCAAAGCACGCCTCCTCCTGCTCCAGCTGGCGCAGCACCACCTGCTTCTCCTGCGCAATCTGCTCCTCCGTCCAGGGCACATCCGTGAAGAACCGCCGGAAGAGATGAACGGCATCCGTGAAGAAGCGGGGCAGGGCGCCGAGGGTGAACACGATTCCCTCCGGATAGGTGGCGCCGCAGAGCTCCGCGCCCATGCGCCCCTGTACCTGGTTCAGCGCCTCGTGATCCAGCCCGCCCAGCCCCCGGAAGCACAGATGCTCCAGCAGATGGCCGATGCCCTGGTTCTGCTTCATCTCGTAGAGGCTGCCGCCCTTGAGATAGAGCCCGAAGTGAACGGAATGAAGATGCGCCTGACGGCAGCACAGCAGCGTCAGGCCGTTGGGCAGGTGATGCTCGCGCACAGCTGACATAGGAAGTCCAGCTCCTTTTGCAGTATTGGTTTGCCGGAGGGGAGACCGGGTCAGTACCCGATCTCCTCCTCCACCAGAATGACGGTCATGGGATGTCCGCCGGTGGGATGCGCCAGCACCGCCGTGGCGTTGCACATGCTCTTTTCACAGTTGGCTGCATCGCACCTGTCCTGCAGGGCGCAGGATGTCTGCTTGCCGAGCCGACGGGCGTTCTGGGGGCAGGCCACCTCCTTGATGCGGGCGATGGCAGCGGGCACGCCGCCGTCCACCAGCTTGTTGCTGCCGCAGACGAGGTACACGCGCTTCGGGCCATAGATCATCGCCGCCACCCGGTTGCCGGTGCGGTCGATGTTCACCAGCTGGCCCTGGCTGGTCACGGCGTTGCTGGAGGCCAGGTACACGTCCGCCCGGTTCGCGCTGCGCAGGGTCTCCGGATCGCCGGGGGTGAACCAGTGCCAGTACACCGTGTGGCCCGCATCCCGCAGCTTCTCGCCCACGCCCAGCGCCCGGATGGTCATGCTGCCGCCGATGCCGACGGTCTCGCCCTCCGCCACCTGCGATAGCACATAGTCCGCCGCCTCCCGGGCCGTTGCGAAGATCTCCACGGCAAAGCCGTTCCGCCGAAGCGCCCCGGCGGTTCTGTCCAGCAGTTCGTTCATGATGCTTCCTCCTTTGTGCTTCACGTTTTCCACAGTCAGTCCACAAACATCCTGTAGCTTCCCGCCAGCATCAGCAGGCAGAAGAAGTACAGGCAGTTGTCATAGTAGCGCCGGTCTCCCCGGCGCAGGGGCGTCTCCCAGAAGCGGCGCAGGAAAGCCTCGGCATGGGGGCTGTCGCTGGCAATCGAGGCCGCACCCAGAACCGCGGTGATCGCCACCGGGTGCATGGCGGGCTCCGCGTGGGGCGTGCCGTCCAGATCATAGGCCATGAAGCGCTCCTGCGGGATGTCGTGGAAGAAGTTCTGCAGCCGCGTCACCACGCCGCTGAGCGCCTCGTGCCGCCCGAACCACAGCGTATCCAGGGCGATGTTCTCCGCCACCCGGTAGGCGTCGGAATAGTAGGCGTAGGGCTTGTCGAACAGCAGGCGCGGGGTGCCGTCAAACTCGGCGTACTCCGCGTTCATGCCGGTGACGGGATGGGCGCTCAGGGCGATGTAGGCCCGGGACGCCTCCGCCGCCCGCTTCCAGAAGGGCCTGTCCGCCTCGTCCGCAAGACGGGCGAACAGCTCATAGAAATGGGGCAGGTGGTAGCTGGGGTCGGAGAAGGGGCAGCCCGGCACGAACAGGATATAGTGGTTGTCCGGGTGCATCATCTCCCCGCCTCCGGTCAGCTCCCGCTGATGTACCATGTGCCGCAGAATGGCCCGGGCCTCCTCGCTGTAGCGGTAGATGCCCTCGCCGTCGCCCCACCGGGCGGAGGCCATAAGCAGCGCCATGGCGTAGTACTCCTCGCCGTCGGGCGCAGGGCCCTCGGCGTTGTGGGTGCCGTCCAGCTGCACCGACCAGGCGAAGTAGCCCGCCATGGGCCCCCTGTCCAGGTACATGTACCGCTTCGAGAAGCACCACAGCCGGTCAAAGGTGGGGCGGTCATCCATCTGCACCGCCATCATCATGCCATAGCTCATGCCCTCCGTGCGGGCATCGTGGTTGCCGGTGTCCTCCATGCAGGCGGAATCCTCGTCCACCGGGCGGTAAAAGCCCTCCGTGGGGTCATGGAAGATGGTATCATACACCGCCCGCACACGGGACTGCACCTCCGCGTCGGAAATGCCGATGCGGGCAAACTGGTTGGGGTACGCTGCGGACATAACGCAAACCTCCGATCGCTGTTATCCTTTGGGTTAGACAGTATCTTTCGACGGCGAGCGGGAAATTCCTGCCTCAGGCGCCGCCGCGTGCCCGGAGCGGACAGCCGCCGGAAAACGCCGGAGAAAGGCCCCAGCCCTTCTCCGGCGACGCGTGCCGCGCTCCCCGTCCTATCCGCGAACGAGGCCCGCCCGGTACTCCTCGTTGATCTCCCGGATCTCCTTGAGTCCGTCGATGTAGGGCTGATAGATGCTGTCAATCCGCCCGCCGCCCCGGTTGTCACAGCCGGAGCAGAACTCGCACTCCTGTCCGCAGCCGCCCCACAGCGCGCTGTTCACGATGCGGATGCGCTCCTCGCGGGTGGTGTCCCTGATCAGAATGGATTTCATGTCCCTCACCCCTTTCCATGTGCTCTCCCGACTCATGCTTCCCGCGCTTTGTTCTGATGATACGCCTTTTTCCGGCGCGTGTCAATCGGCTCCGCCGCCCTCGCCTCCCTCCATCATGGCAATTTCCCGAAATATTTTCCGCACGGGCGCTTGACAATGGAGCGAGTGGCTGATATACTGGACATCGAAGATAATGTACAAAATGGTCGGAGGGGAATCTCATGGAGTCGTACCTGTTTGCGGGAATCGAAGCGGAGCCGGACAGCCTGGTCGTGGAGGGCTGGCACAAGCCCGGCAGCCTGACCCAGGCCAGCGGAGCGTGGATCCACGCCGCCGGCAGCGCGATGCTGATCGACCCCGGCACCGTGGAGCTCAAGCCGCACGCCGAGTGGGTGTGGCTCGCCGTGGAGGAGGGACAGGCCCGCCTCGCCTGGCAGGACACCGAGCTGGAGCTGAGCGAAAGCCAGACCTGCATCCTGCCCGCCGGGGAGGAGCCCGCACAGCTGACCTTCACGGAGCCGGTTCGCCTCCTGTGGATCTCGCTCACCGGTCAGCTGGCCCCCATGGTGGTGCGCAAGATGGGTGCCCTGCTGCACACGCCCCTGCGCCAGAGCGCGCTGCCCAGCCAGATGTATCTGGCCCAGCAGATCGTGCAGGTCATGGTGCGTCACTCCGGCACCAGCAACGCCACCTATCAGCTGCAGCACCTGATGTACGGCATGCTCGCCAGCCAGTGGGGTCAGCCCGTCGCCATGGGCGCCATGCTCTCCCACGAGATCGCCAAGGTGGTGGACACCCTGCGGGCCAGCCAGTACAAAGACAACTTCTCCCTCGCGGAGATGGCGAACATCAGCCGCATGCCCATGGAGACCTTCCGCAAGCGGTTCGTCAACGAGGTGGGTATGCCCCCGCTGAGCTATGTGCTCCACTGCAAGATGGAGCGCGCCAAGGAGCTGCTCCGCGACCAGAACTACACCGTGCGGCAGGCGGGCATCGAGGTGGGCATGCAGGATCCCTACCACTTCTCCAAGCAGTTCAAGAACATCGTGGGCATCAGCCCCTCGGCGTTCATGAAGCAGGCCGCTGACCCCAGCCTGCCCCGCAAGGGCCGCCGCCGCAGCGCCACCGCAGCGGACGGCACCGTCCGTGCTCCCCGTCGGAAGCCCCGCTCCCAGACCGCGTCCCCGGAGACGGAGGCGGAGCTGCCCGTGGAGGAATAAGCCCCCCGGTATCGGCATGGATGAGCAAACGACCGGTTCCCGCCTCGGGAAATCCGGTCGTTTTTGCATCCCCGCAGCAGCTGCGGCTCCGCTTTCCGGCGATGAGCCTCTCGTACTCGGCCACCACCCGCTCCATGATGCTCGCCCAGCTGACGGGAATGGTGCGCTGCGCCTCCTGCCCCACCGTTTCCGTGGTGGGAAGCGCCCGGAGAATGGTCTCCGCGATGCGCTCCGCCGACTCGTCCGGGCTGATGTAGCCGTTGACGCCATCCGTGACGCCCTCCGCGGCGCAGGAGCCCTGCACCAGCAGCCCCGGCGTCCCCATGGCGGCGGCCTCCCGCAGCACCATGGGCGCGTTGTCGTAGAGCGAGGGGAACACCAGCAGGTCGGCCCGGTGATACAGAGCCATCAGCTCGCCCCGGTCCGCCATGTGGCCCATGAACTGGGTATCGTCACCGATGCCGATGTCCCGGGCCTCCTGCACGATGGCGTCGAAATCCGGGCCGCTGCCCGCGCAGACCAGCTGGAAGGGCTGTCCCCGCCGCTTGAGCAGCGCACAGGCGCCCAGCACCCCGTGCAGGTTCTTCTTGTAGTTGTGCTGCCCCACGAACAGCAGCACCGGCACCCCGGGCCGCAGCGCCAGCCGCTGGAACAACCGCGCCTCCGCCTCGGGATTCAGCGTCTCCACATCGGTGCCGTTCTCCATCACCAGAATCTCGCCCTGGTAGCCATACTCATGCAGCACCTGCGCGGTGGCGTGATTCACCGTCCACACCCCGTCGCACTTCTCGTAGAACTTCACGATGCCGCGCACCACCGTGCGGGCCAGCACCTCGGAGTGGGTCTTTGCCAGCGCATCGTCATAGTACTTGGAGTGGAAGGTGGAAATCAGCGGCACATCCCGCTTCCGGGCGATGCGCGACGCCTCCGCCGCCGCCAGGAAGGGGCTGTGGGCGTGCACCACGTCAAAGGCGATCTGATCCACCTTGCGGCGGTAGCGGGCATCCAGCATGGGCAGCCCCGCCCGGAACAGCTCGCCCTTCACGGGCAGGCTTTTCTGCAGCAGCACCGGGATGCCGAAGAACTCGGTGCAGTCCGGGGAATCCGGCGCGATGTAGTAGGCGGTGTGCCCCATGGTGGTCAGGGTCTGGCAGTAGCTGAGGGTCACGCGGCCCACGCCGTCCACGTTCGGCGGATAGGTATCCACAAATTCACCGATGATCATCTTTCAGCCCTCCCTTCATCCTGGGAAAAGTATAGCATACAACATGCCGTGCGTAAATGGAAGGAATGGTCTTTCGCGCCCGTCACAGGAGCAGCATGACCCCCTGCGCCGCCGCCACCGCCGCGCAGGCCGCCACCGCCACGGTCAGCAGGCCCTTGCCGCGCCAGGCCAGCAGCACCGCCACCGCCAGGCCGCACAGCGCCGTCCACAGCGCCCCCTCGCTTCCGGGGCCGTAGCCCGTGCAGTACATCACATCCGGGATGGTCATGGCGGTCAGCACCGCGTAGGGCACATAGTACAGGAAGGAGCGGAAAAACCGGGAGCGGATGTCCCGGCGGAGCACCGTCAGGGGCAGCATCCGGATCAGGTAGGTCACTGCCGCCATCACCAGCACATAGGGAAGATAGCTCTGCCAGCTCATGCTCTGTCCTCCTCCACCGGAAACAGCGCCGCGCCCACACAGGCGGCGACCACGGCGCACAGGATAATGGCATAGCCGCTGCCGATGAAGGACAGGGCGGGGATGTAGCGCAGGCACAGGCTCATGGCTGCCGCCAGCAGCACCACCACCCGCACGGAGCGCTTCTCCCGCGCCGGGGGCATGACGATGGCGATGAACATGCCGTAGATGGCGATGCCCAGCGCCGTGCGCACGAACGCCGGCAGCAGCGTGCCCGCCACCGCCCCGAGCAGGGTGCCCAGCGCCCAGCCGAAGTAGGGCGTGGACATGAGCCCGTAGAGGTACCACTTGCCCACCCGTCCCGGCTGGGAGGAGGCCACGGCGAAGATTTCATCCGTGTTGCAGAAGGCAAAGAGCATCCGGTGCAGCGTGGTCATGGTGCCGTCCAGCCGCTGGGACAGGGACAGGCTCATGAGCGCGTAGCGCAGGTTGATGGTCAGCTGGCACAGGGCCATCTGCATCAGCGAGCCGCCCTGAAGCATCAGGTTCAGGCCCGCCAGCTGCCCGGCGCTGGTCACGTTGGTCAGGGAAATCAGCACGGCCTGCAGGGGTGTCAGGCCCCCCGAGACCGCCTGGATGCCGAAGGCAAAGGATACCGAGAGATAGCCCAGCGCGATGGGAATGCCGTGCCGGACGCCCTGCAGGAAGGTCGCTTTCACGCTTGATTCTGCCTCTTTTTCCTCCACCCGTCCGCGCTTTCCGCACGGAGCGGGCCTTTTTTCTGCCGTGCCGCTTACATCGTCACCGGCGCGCCGCCCGTCTCCACGGCGGCGCTCTGCTCCACCGGCTCCTCCGCCATGCGGCGGCGCGCCTCGGAGAGCATCAGCTTGATGCGGTTGAGCTGGTTCACCTCGCTGGCGCCCGGATCGAAGTCCACCGCCACGATGTTGGACTGGGGATAGTGCCGCCGCAGCTGCTTGATGACGCCCTTGCCCACCACGTGGTTGGGCAGGCAGGCGAAGGGCTGGATGCACACGATGTTCGGCACGCCCGTCAGCACCAGCTCCACCATCTCGCCGGTGAGGAACCACCCCTCGCCATACTGGTTGCCCAGGGAGAGGAAGGGCTTTGCCAGCTCACCGATCTGCTCGATGGGCATGGGCGCCTCGAAGCGCTTCGATTTCTCCAGCGCCAGCAGCGCCGGGCGCCGGAAGGCCCGGATCGCCTTCACACCCCAGGAGGAGGTCAGCGCCCCCGTCCACCGGGCACCCAGGAACTCGGTCTTGTAGCCGCCATTGTAGATGCTGTAGTTGAAGAAGTCCAGCAGGTCGGGCACCACCGCCTCGCAGCCCTCCCGCTCCAGCAGCTCCACCAGATGGTTGTTCGCCACGGGCATGTACTTCACCAGAATCTCGCCCACGATGCCCACCCGGGGCTTGCGCAGCGTCTCGTCGATGGGCAGGGTGTCGAAGTCATGCACCAGGTCGCGGCACATGGCGGTGTAGGTGTACTTCCGCTTGCCGGTCAGTGCGTCGGTGATGGTCTGCTTCCACCGGGCATGCAGCGCGTCCGCGGCGCCCTTCTCGCGCTCGTAGGGGCGCACCCGGTACAGGCAGCGCATCAGCAGGTCACCCAGCACCAGCGCCTTGCCCGCCGTCAGCAGCAGGGGCGCCGTGACCCGGAAGCCCTCGTTCGTCTCCATGCCGTTCATGTTCAGGCTGATGACCGGGATGTAGCTCATGCCCACCTTGTCCAGCGCCCGGCGGATGAAGCCCACATAGTTGCTGGCGCGGCAGCAGCCGCCGGTCTG